>JAHFTI010000191.1 GCA_023265535.1 Opitutaceae bacterium | reverse complement strand
CCTGGAGATGAAAGTCGGGCTGGATGTAGAGCTGCTGACAGTGGCGGAAGACGCGGATGAGGCGGGCCGGATCGTCGAGGAAGATGTGCTCGTTCTCGGCAGCGAGTTCGCGGCTGCGTTGCACAAAGCCGTCGAGGCGGCGCGGCCGCAGGTTGCGGGCGGCGCGGATGGCATCGCGGAAGGAAATGCGCGGGCGCTCCTCCTCGATGGTCAGGGCGAGACGGTTTTCGATGAGCTTTGAAACGCGGAAGATGGTCTGCGCGGCACGATAGTAGTCGTGCATGAACTGCTCCACGCGGCCAAGCATCTGGTCGTGGTGATAGCCGAGGTTTTGGGCGAGGCGCGGCTGGGTGGCGAGGTCGAGCAGGTCCGTGGGGCGCTTCGACATGTGATGCAACTCGATGCGCACGCGCAGGAGGAAATTGTAGGCGCGCTCGAAACTCTGCAGTTCATTGCGCTCCAGGCATTTCTGGTCAACCAGCTCGGAGAGTCGCGTGATCCCCATCTTCACGCGCGCCATCCAGAGGGCGTTCTGGTAATCGCGCATGCCGCCGACGCCGTTCTTGATGTCGGGCTCCTGGAGGAAGGGTGTGCCGCCGTACTTGGCACGCCGGGTGGCCTGATCCTGAAGACGTTCGAGGATGTAGGCGCGCGGGTTTTCGGAGAGGTAGTAATTCCTGTAGGCGTGCTCGAAGGTCTCGTAGAGTGTGGCTGAGCCGCAGACCAGACGGGATTCCAGGAGCGCGGTCTTGGACTGGGTGTTGGCGCGCGCCTCGGTGAAGGCGTCCTCGATGGTGCGCGTGGAATGGCCGACCTTAAGTCCGCAGTCCCAGAGCACGTAGAGGATCTCGTTGGTGAAATGCTCGAGGACCGGCTTCATGACCGAGGCCTTCACCTTCGAGGAATACAGCAGCATGAAGTCCACATCGCTATGCGGGCAGAGTTCCTCGCGGCCATAGCCGCCCAGGGCAATCAGGGAGACGGGGGACGGCAGTTCGCCCAGGGTGCGCGTATGTGAATCGATCGCATACTGGAAGAGATGCGTGAGCATCACGTCGATCATGGCGGAGCGCGCGCGGGCCACCTGGACGCCCGCCTCCCCGGCGTCGTGGCGCATCCGGATCATCGCGGTCTCCAGGCGCAGGAAAGTCTTGCACGCGGCAAGACGCTGCGCGACAGGAACCTCGCCCTTGAAGTTAAGGCGACCGAGGGCGTGCTGCTGTAGGCGGCCCGTCATGGAATGGGAAGGTAGGGTTCTGTTCAAAACTGCAAGGCCTGAAGCAGCTTTGGGGCCGAACCGCTCATGAATGAAATGAATTTGGCGAATTGATGGCGAGACCAAGAATAGTCAAGGGGGGGGCCGGATTGAGGCACCGCGTAGCGGCGGAGGTAGGGCGCGCAGCGGGGACACTGATGACAATGCAGCCATGCTGCAACTCCTTGTCGCCTGCCCTGCCTGCCCGGCCCGGCCTGCCCCGCCTTGCCAGAGGAAGGCCGGCATCGTGCCGGGGCCACCTAATCGGGCTGGGCGGTGAGCTGCCTCAGGGTCTGGGATAATTCGGCGAGGCCAAAGGGCTTGCTGAGCACGGTGGTCGCACCCGAGAGGCTGGCAAGGGCGAGGTAGTCCACAGCCTGCCCGCGGCCGCCGCCCGAGATGGCGATGATGGGGAGCGTGGAGGAAAGTTGGCGCAACTCGCGGATGGTCTCAATTCCCTCCTTCTCCGGCATGATGAGATCGGTCACGACGATATCGGGCTTGAAACGCCTGTAGAGGATGAGCCCCTCCCTGCCGTCACGGGCCTCGAGCACGGTGTAACCCAGCTCTTCCATGATTTGAACAAGCGAGTTACGGAAGAGTTCGTCGTCCTCGATGAGTAGGATGGTTTTCATGCCTGGGGCTGGGGAAGCTGAAATAAGCTGACCGGGGGAGCAGCTTGGGGGAGCGGCGAAACCGTCAATGATGGCAGAATCGGACCTTTGGCAATTCAACGATAACCAAAGGCTTCACTTTGTCCAAGCCCAACTCAGCTATCAGATCCAGGCCAAGGAGGATTGGAGTGGCGAGCCCGACGGCCGCTGGGCGAAGCTGAGGGCGCGCGCACATGCAAGGCTGCCTGATCCGGGGAGGGATAACATTGGTCGTGAAGTAACAGGCCGCTCCTCCGCGGATCTCCGAAGACAGAGGCTTGCCACCCACCCCGCCCCCCGGTTTCCTCGCCGGTTTAACCTACATCTGCACCATGGCCGAAATCAGCAAGAGCTACGAACCACGCGACGTTGAGAAGAAATGGTATGCCGACTGGACGAAAGCCAAGTGCTTCGCCGGCAAGGCCCAGCCAGGCCAGGAGACCTACACGATCGTCATCCCGCCGCCCAACGTCACCGGCATCCTGCACATGGGCCACGTGCTCAACAACACCCTGCAGGACTCGCTGATCCGCCGCGCCCGCCTCGAGGGCAAGGCCGCCTGCTGGATCCCCGGCACCGACCACGCGGGCATCGCCACGCAGACCATGGTCGAGAAGCACCTCAGGAAGAGCGAGGGCAAGACCCGCCACGACCTCGGCCGCGACGAGTTCCTCAAGCGCGTCTGGGCCTGGCGCGGCGAGAAGGGCGACATCATCCTCAACCAGCTCAAGCAGCTGGGCTGCTCGTGCGACTGGGACCGCACCCACTTCACGATGGACCCCGGCTACAGCCGCGCCGTCCTCACCGCCTTCGTCAAGCTCTACGAGCAGGGGCTGATCTACCGCGGCAAGCGCATGGTCAACTGGTGCCCCGCCTCCCTCACCGCCCTCTCCGACGAGGAAGTCGAGATGCGCCCCACCAAGGGCCTCATCTACAAGCTGCGCTACGAGCTGGTCGAGCCGTCCACCACCAAGGACGCCGAGGGCAACACGATCCCCCTCACCCACCTCACCGTCGAGACCACGCGCCCCGAGACCATCCCGGCCGACGTGGCCCTCGCCGTGCACCCCGAGGACGAGCGTTACCGGCACCTGGTCGGCAAGAAGGTCTGGCGCCCGCTCGGCAAGCGCGAGCAGCTGCCCATCGTCGGCGACGCCGCCGTGGACCCCGTCTTCGCAGCCGGCGTGCTCAAGGTGACGCCCGCACACGACAAGGTCGACTTCGAGGTCGGCCAGCGCCACGGCCTGCCCGTGATCGACTGCATCAATGCGGACGGCACGATGAGCCCCGACGCGGGCCCCGAGCTCGCCGGCATGGAGCGTTTCGCCGCCCGCAAGAAGGCCAGCGCCCTGCTCCAGGAGAGCGGCGCCCTCGTCGAGGAGAAGGCCTACGAGAACAATGTCGGCTTCTCGCAACGCGCAGGCGTGCCGATCGAGCCGCGCCTCACGCAGCAGTGGTGGCTGAAATACCCGCGCGTCGAGGAAGCGAAGGCGGTCGTGCGCGACGGCCTCATCCAGATGCACCCCGAGCGCTGGTCGAAGGTTTACCTGAACTGGCTCGAGAACATCCAGGACTGGTGCATCAGCCGCCAGCTCTGGTGGGGCCACCGCATCCCGGTGTGGTACCGCAAGGGCGTGGACCGCGACAAGCTCACCCCGGCCGACCTCGCCGACCCGACCCGCGTGCATGTCTCGCTCGAAGGCCCGGCCGATCCCGAGAACTGGGACCAGGAGAGCGACGTGCTCGACACCTGGGCCTCCTCCTGGCTCTGGCCTTTCGCCACGCTGGGTTGGCCCGACAAGGGCGCGATGCAGCAGGCGGGCTATCCCGATTTCTACCCGACCACCACGCTCGCGACGGGCGCGGACATCATCTTCTTCTGGGTCGCGCGCATGATCATGGCCGGCCTGGAATTCGCCAATCCGGGTGCGCCCGTGGAGAAACGCATTCCCTTCAGGCATGTGTATTTCAACGGCATCGTGCGCGACAAGCAGGGCCGCAAGATGTCGAAGACGCTCGGCAACTCGCCCGACCCGCTCGACCTCATCGAGAAGTACGGCGCCGACGGCGTGCGCTTCGGACTGCTGCAGATGGCGCCCCTCGGCCAGGACGTGAAGTTCGACGAGGACCGCATCGAGGGCGGCAAGAACTTCTGCAACAAGCTCTGGAACGCCTCGCGCTTCCGACAGATGAGCGGCGAGATGAGCGACAACTCTTCGCTCGCGTCCATCCTGGCGCGCATCGACGGCGCCAAGCTCGACGATGACGACCATGCGATCCTGGGCGCGCTGCTCGACAGCATGCGCACGCTGGAGAAGAGCTTCGCCGACTTCGAGTTCGCGGCGGCCACGCAGAAACTCTACAGCTTCTTCTGGGGCGATTTCTGCGACTGGTACGTCGAGGTGGCCAAGGCCCGCCTGCAGGACCCGGCCGCCAAGGCGCACGTGCTCGCGATCCAGGACCTCGTCATCCGCGAGTTCCTGATGCTCTTCGAGCCCTTCGCCCCGCACATCACCGAGGAGCTCTGGCACCTGCTGGGCTACGGCGCCGAGGGCAGCTTCCTCCAGGACACGCGTATCCAGACCTCGGATACACTCGCCGCCGCCCTCGCCGCGCGCGGGGCCGCCGTGGACGCCGTCGCGGGCCGCCGCGTGGAGACGCTCAAGCAGTTCACCACCCTGGCGCGCCAGCTGAAGGCCGACCAGAGCGCCGCGCAGAAGCGCGACGTGAAGTTCATCGCCCTGTGCGACGACGCTGCCTGGGCCGTGCTGTCCGCGGCGGCGCCGAAGATCATCCGCCTCGCCGCGGCAGCCTCGCTGGAGCGCACGGCGCAGGAGCCCGCGCTGCCCGCGATCGTGACGCCCTACGGCACGCTCTACCTTGACACCGGCGTGAAGGTCGACGCCGCCGCCGAGAAGACGCGCCTGACCAAGGAGCTCGAGGCGATCACGAAGCACATCAACGGCACCGAGGCCCGCCTCTCGAACGAGAGCTTCGTGAGCAAGGCCCCGCCCGCCGTGCTCGAGGGTGCGCGCAAGCAGCTCGCCGAACAGCAGGCCAAGCGCGCCGAGCTGCAGAGGCTGCTGGCCGCCCTGGGCTGAACCGGGCGGACCTGGGAGCGCTCCGGCCGGGGCCGCGCGCTCCTCCCGAGCACGGGCCCTGCGAAGAGCAAAAAGGCACGGCGGACTTTGATCCCCGTGCCTTTTTTGTGCCTTGAACAACAGGGGGCGGACCAGACACCCCGGCTTCCCCAAGCCGAGGTCCCGCCCCCTGACAACACAAGAGCCGCCCCGTTGAGAGGCGGCTCGTGTGACCTAACACCAAGCAAACCGTAAGAACTACTGTGTAACCAGACTATCGTTACTACTGGCTACACGGAGGTAGACGCCCTCGCCCCCAAAACGCTCAAAATTCGTTCAACGATTTTAATTAAATCGGTAACTTATTGTATTAAAGCAAGTTAAGCGCATATCATTTTCGTGGTCGCCACGCCCCACGCCAGACGGCGCTAACATTTTGCAGTGCGCTCGACAATCAGGGTGGAAAGTTTTCCAAGGCGTTCGATTTCAAGCTCCACGACATCACCGGGCTTGAGCCAGCCCACGCCGTTGGCGCCCAGTTCCCAGAGGGAGCCATTGCCCACGGCCCCCGTGCTCAGGAGATCGCCCGGGAAAAGTTCGGCGTCCTGGGAGGCGTGTGAAACGAGGCTGGGGACGCTGTGATAGAGACTTGCGGTGTCGCCACGGGAGAGTTCCTGCTGGTTGAGGCGCACGCTCATCGCCAGGCTGAGCCGCTCGCCATGGATGCGATCCTCGACGCTGTGGCGCAGGGTCAGCCAGGGACCGGCTGCCGTGGCGAAGTCCTTGCCCTTCGCGGGCCCCAGGCCGGCTGAGAGGGAGTCGCGCTCCAAGTCCCGCGCGGAGAGATCGTTGACGACGGTGAAGCCCGCGACATGGTCCCAGGCCTTTTCGCGGGGGATGTCACGGCCGCGTTTTCCGATCACGATGCCCAGGGCGAGGCCGAAATCCAGCTCGCGGGAGCCGCAGGGGGCGCAGACCTCGGCACCATGGCCCACGAGGGCTAGGCGGTTGGCGAAACAGAAGGCGGGGGAGGCGTACCAAGCCTGGGTGAGTTCCTGCCCCAGCTTGGCGCGACAGGTCTTCACATGTTGTTCAAAGGCATCGAAATCGCGGAAGGCAGCAGGGCGCGGGATGGGGGGCAGGAAGGCAAACTCGCTGGTGCGGTAGCGCGGTCCCTTCCAGGAGGCGGCCCGCTCCTCCAGATGCTCGCGGTGCGCAAGCACATAGCCCAAACCCTCCTCCACGCGCCGGAACGGTCGGCCGGTGAGGGCGGCGAGCTCGATCCAAGTGCCGTCGGGAGCGGAAGCCACTGCGACGGGCTCCAGGCTCGCTCGGGGTAAAATTGTCGCAAGGCGCATGGGGTATACGCTGTAACGAGGGGGTGCAGCCACTAATGGCGACACCGGGCCGCGGCGTCGAAACAAAAATCCATTGTAAGGCCTTTTTTGCTTGCCCCTTGCGCACAGGAGCCTCCCACGCGCCGCGGCCCTGGTTTGTGGGAATAAGTTGTGACCAAGTCCCGCTTGCCCCGCCGCTTCGGCTGTGCCCCCCTTTCGGGCCTTGTTGCAGCACTCAAATTAGAAGTCCTAAAGCCCCTGCCTGCAGCAAGCCCCGAGGGTTTTGCCTAGGAGAGGCATCACTTTTTGACCGGGGAGCAGGGACCCTACTAATAGGGGTCAACAAGCGACCAGACCACAACTAATTGTGGTCTTCGCGAAAAATTTCCATCTTCCTCTCTTGTCTTTCTCAAAGCCCGGGCCCTTGTTCTCCACCCCGCAAAACAGGGTCCCCCGCCAAGGGGATGTCCGTCCGTTTTTCGTCAGCACACACAGCCCGTTTCCAGCCCGTCCCTCCAGCCTGTCTTTCGTCAGCACACACCCGTCTGTTTTCAGCACGCTTTGCCTCTCGGTCCCCCGACCTTTTTTTCCCTTAAGTTTTAGTCCCTTACACACACTCCTACTCGTGAACGCCTCCACCGCGTCAGCGCTCCTTCGGCGCTTTTCCCCTCCCTCCGCTCCCCGTGAGCGTCTAGTCGTCAAGCGAGACGGCCGTCTCGTCGCCTGGGACACCTCGAAGATCACCCGAGCCATTGCGCTCGCCTACTACGAGGTGAAGACCGGCAACAACCAGAACCCCGAGCGCGACGATCCGAACCATCGTTACGGCCTCGACCTGGGCACCTTTCACAAGGCCATGTCCGTCACCGGCCGCGTGGAGCAGATGGCCGAGCTGATCTACCGCTCGAACCGCTACCCCTCCATCGAGCAGATCCAGGACATCGTGGAGAAGGCCCTCGCCGCCGAGGGCGAGTGGGACGTGGCGCGCAGCTACGTCATCTACCGCCAGCGCCAGGCTGAGCGCCGCCTCGCCAAGTACGAGGACAACGGCCTCGCCGACTACATCGCCATTTCCAAGTACGCCCGCTACCGCGCCGAACTCGGCCGCCGCGAGACCTTTGCCGAGGCCGTCTCGCGCGTCGGTGGCATGCACAAGGACCACTTCATCGAGAAGCTCGACGTCCGCACCCCGGCCCGCCTGAGCGAGGAGCTCGCAGAGC
>JAHFTI010000190.1 GCA_023265535.1 Opitutaceae bacterium | reverse complement strand
CGTGGCGGCTACCAGGTGCAGGCGGCGGCGCAGGTCGATGGCGGTCACGATCTGGCCGCGGAGATTGATCAGGCCGCTCACCTCGCTCGGGGCGAGGGGCACGCGGCTCATGTCCTGGTGGCGCACGACCTCCTGGATGTGGTCCACGGGCACGCCGAAGAAGAAGCGGTCAACGATGAAGGTGCAGTAGAGGCTCATGGCTGTATCCATTTTTCAAACACGCGACGCGCCCACGATGGAGGGCACATCGATCATTTCGGTGACACGTCCCTGGATCACGGCGCTGCCGAGGATGCCGGCGCGCTGGCGCTGGTTCTCGAGCACGACGGAGTCGTCGATGATGTCCTCGATCTTGCCGACCACCAGGCCGAGGTTGCGGTTGCCGTTGCGGTAGACCACGACCGGCAGCTCGGCGCCCGGGGCGCGGTTCGAGCGCAGGCCGAGGACCTCGGCCACGTGGATGAGCGGCATGATCTGGCCACGGTACTGGACGACCTCGCGCGGGCCCTCGCGCTCGACCTTTTCCTGCGGGAACTTCTCGAGGCGGCCGACGCTGGAGAGCTGCATGGCGAGGCGGTTCTCGGTGCCGAGGCTGAAGATGAGGATGCTCTGGCGGTCGGCGTTCTCGGCGGCGGTGCCGTGGCCGGCGCCGGCGGTGTCGCCGCTGGAGGACTCGCTGTTCTGGGCCACCACGTGCGAATGCTGGGCCAGGCCGAAGACATCGAGGATCAGGGCCACGCGGCCGTCGCCCATGATGGTGGCACCGGCGAAGACGGGCAGGCCCTTGAGGTGCTTGCCGAGGGGCTTGACGACGATCTCCTGGGTGTCGTTGACATCGTCGACCACAAGGCCGAACTGCTGCTCGCCGGCCTTGAGCACGACGATGTTGGCGGCCTTGGAGCGGGAGGCGGTGGCGTCCAGCTTGAGCACCTGGTTGAGGTAGACGAGCGGGAGGAGCTTGCCGCGCAGGCGGTACACGGGGGCGTCGAAGATGAACTCGATGGACTTGTGGACCTGGTCGTTGTCGAGGCGCACGAGCTCGACGAGGCTGACCTGCGGGATGGCGAAGCGCTCGGTGCTGCTGGTGATGATCAGGGCGGGGATGATCGCCAGTGTAAGGGGAATCTTGATACGCAGCGTGGTGCCCTCGCCGAGGCTGCTCTGCACGTCGACGCTGCCGCCGATCTTCTCGATGTTGGTCTTGACCACGTCCATGCCGACGCCGCGGCCGGAGACATTGGTGATCTTCTCGGCGGTGGAGAGGCCGGGGAGGAAGATGAGGTTCATGGCCTCGCGCTCGGTCATGCGGGAGGCCTGCTCGGCGGTGATGAGGTCCTTCTCGAGGGCCTTGGCCTTGACCTTGGCGGCGTTGATGCCGGCGCCGTCGTCGCTGACCTCGATGTTGACCTGGCCGCCCTCGTGGAAGGCGCGCAGGTGGAGGAGGCCCTCCTCGGCCTTGCCGGCCGCGCGGCGCTTCTCGGGCGACTCGACACCGTGGTCGATGGAATTGCGGATGATGTGGGTGAGCGGGTCCTTGATGGCCTCGATGATCGTGCGGTCGAGCTCGGTCTCCTGGCCCTCCATCTCGAGGCGGACCTGCTTGCCGAGCTCCTGGGAGACATCGCGCACGATGCGCGGGTACTTGGCCCAGATGCCGGCGATGGGCTGCATGCGCGTCTTCATGACGCCCTCCTGCAGTTCCGTGGTGATGATGTTCAGGCGCTGGGCGGCGGCACCCAGGGCACCGTCGGCTCCGTTGCTCGTGGTGTTCTGCACGATCTGGTTGCGGGCGAGGACGAGCTCGCCGACCAGGTTCATGAGGCGGTCGAGCAGGCTGATGTCGACGCGGATGCCGCTGTCGGCGGCCGAAGGATGGGAGGCGGCCGCGGGTGCGGCGGCGGCGGCGGCCGTCGTGGCGGCGGCCTGCTTGGAAGACTTGCGGGTGGAAGCAGCCGGGGCGGCGGCCGAAACCGGCGCAGGGACCGCAGCGGCAGTGACGGCAGTCGCCTCCTGCGGAAGGGGGGCGGGAGCTTCCTCGGCAAACACGCCTGCACCGGGGGGCTCAGCCGAGGAGGCAGGTTCGGCGGCAGGAGCGGGAACAGCCGTGGTGGCGGAGGCAGCGTCGGCTGAGGGAGCGGCCGGTGGGTCATCCTCGAAGAGGCCAAAGGCGGCATTGACGGCTTCCTGCTTGTCGGGAGGCGTCTGAAGCTTGTGCAGCAGCTCGATCAGGTCCTCATGGCCCTGCTCGCCCTCGACGCCCTGCGCCTCGAGCACCTTGAGCATGTCGCGCAGCGAGTCGGACATCCTGAGTACTGCGGAAATGATCTCGCTCGTGACGCCCAGCTTGTTGTTGCGGATGAGGTCGAGGAGGCTTTCGCCGGCATGGGCGAGCTTCTGGATCTTGCGCAGTCCCAGGCAGCCGCTGGTGCCCTTGAGGGTGTGGATGATGCGGAAGATGGAATGCAGGGTCTCGGAACCACCCTGCCCCTTTTCCAAGTCCAGCAATTCACGGTCGAAACGATCCAGTCCCTCGAAACTCTCAACGAGCAGGTCGTTGATGAATTGTTGTTGCTGCAGGCTTTTCATGGGCGTTGGGAAATTGATTCTGGCGACTCAGGTGGCGGCGGGCAGCACGCGGCTGACGATGGAGAGGAGTTGCTCCTGCTGGAACGGCTTCACGATCCACCCCGTCGCGCCTGCGCTGCGAGCGGCGTTCTTCTTCTCGGGCTCGGACTCGGTGGTGAGGATGAGAATGGGAACGGGACGGCCCTTGAGGGCGCCACGTGCCTGGCGGGTGAACTCGATGCCATCCATGCGCGGCATGTTCACATCGGTGATGATCAGATCGATCGCATTGGCGCCCAGGGCGGCGAGGGCGTCCACGCCATCCCCCGCCTCGACGGTCTGATAACCGGCGCCGCGAAGGGTAAAGGAGACCATCTTCCTCATGGTCATGGCGTCATCAACGACTAGGACGGTGCGTTTCATCAGATGAAGGATAGGGTTGGCGGCTAAAAGAGTTCTACGTTGTCACCCAGGCCGGAGGCGGCGGGCTGGGGACGGGAGGGCGGCTGACTGGCGGGGGCTGGCGCGGCGGCGGGCGCGGCGGGAGCGGCGGTGGTGGCAACGACGCTGGTGGCGTTCGCTGGCGAAGCCCCGGACCTATTTACTTCGACCTGTTCGGGAACCGCTGAAGGGATTGCTTGGGAAGCTTTACCCTTTGCGACCTCGGCAAGGAACTCCTCATGGACCGCGCGCTCCGAGGCCATGGTGTAGCGGTTCAGCATGCCGGAGAGCACGGTGCTGACGGCGCCATGGGAATGGTGGTGCTCGGGCTTGCTCTGCTCCAGATATTGCATGAGCCCGCTGAGGTCCTCCACAAAGGCGCCCATGCCATCGAGGCTGCCATGCACCTCCTTCACCGAGGCGAGCAACGAGTCGATCTCCACGCCAATCTCCTGCACCGCCATGATGGTGCGGTCACGCAGGGCATGCAGGCGCGTCTCGGCAGGGCCGCGGTGGGTGGCCAGGCCGGAGAGCTCCGAGGTTCCGCGCGTGCGGAACTGGTCGAACAGCTTCAGCATTTGGTCGATCGCCTCGTGCAGCTCGGAGAGGTCGTGTGAAATCTGGGAGCTGATGCCGTCGATCTCCATGGAGACCTCGGCGGTGCGCGCGGCGAGCAGCTCGAGTCCCGTGCCCTGGCCGCTCTGCACGGAGCGCACCTGGGCGTTGAGCGCGATCAGCTGCATGTTGATCGAGAGCTCGACGATGGTCTCGGTGAGGTTGCGGGCTAGGCCGCTGGCGGGCTTGACCGCGGTGTAGCCCTGCTCCGTGAGCTCGGCCACCATGCGGATGATGTCATTGACATCGGAAAGGGTGTCGAGGAGCAGCTGGACCATGCCGTCCATCGCCGCGGTCATGCTCTCGATGTTCTCCAGGGAGACGCTGCTCGTGCCGAGCTGGTCGGTGTACTGTTCGATGCGGCCCAGGCCGGCCTGAATGGCACTGCACCCTTCGCTGAGGTCGGACTGGACTGAGTTCAGCTGGCGTACCTGGAGGGCCAGGGAATGGGCCCACTCAGCCTCATCGGCAGGCTTGATGGCCAGGGCCTCGATGACGTGATCGCATTTCTGCTTCACGATATCCTGAAACTGGATTCCCATGACGATACGGGAGACCTCGCTGGCGAGCATGGCCCCCTGGTCGTGCAGCTTCACGTCCCGCTCCGTGTTCTTGGAGAGCTGCTGGTCGAGGGTGAGGATGGCCTTGTCGATGTTGCTCCGCTTGGCGGCGATGTGCTTGGCCTGCGCGCGGAAGTCGGCCTCGAGCCGGGCGCGCACGGCGGCCAGGGTCGCGTGGGCGTCCTCAAGCTGGGCGGCATTGTGGGTGAAGGTCTCATCCACCAGGCGATGAAGGCGCTCGACCTCCGCGGTGACGGTCAGGAAGGTCTCGCGATGCTCATCGGGCAGGTACGCGGACTCGATCTTGAACATGACCGCCATGAAGGTGAGCGGGGCGATCGCGTCGTGCATGCGGCTGCGGATATTGAGCATGCCGCGCGTCTGGTTTTCGCACTGGGCCAGGAGCTCCAGGAGCCTTTGGTTCTGCTCGGCGCAAAAGTCGATGTACTCGAGCGGGCCCTTGAGAATCTCCAGTGAATCGCGCAGCAGCTTCTCACCCTCCTCGCTGCCGCTGGCCATGTAGATGAGGTTCTCACATTTCTCGATCAGGCGATGGCTGCAGGTATCCATCATTTCCATACGCTCAGCCACGTTCAGGAAATTGCCCTCCATGTCCCGCATGGTGGCGCCCAGCTGTTCCCTCACCTTGGCGAGGACCAGCTGGTGCTCCTGTGCGATCCTCCGGTTCCCCAAGCCAAACGCCTTCCTGCGGATTGCTTGCAAAAGTTTTCCCAAGGCGGGAGCGACTTTGAGTTTCGAAACAGGCATGCGCACGTGGCTTCGTAGGGGGTGGAGACAAAGCGTCCGGCTTTGGATGTGATCCGAAGGCCACCCGACCACCCAGGGAGCAGATGCAAAACCCCCGGGGCGGCTTTCGTGACCCACGCAAAGCCGGACTTGCTTGGGTAGTTTATCGATCCGCTCAGGGGATTTCTGACTAAGGAATTTCCTTAGGGCCTAGGGAAAAACCTTAATACAGAAGCGCTAATGTGGTATTGGCCTACAAATTTCGCTCGCGCGCTAATGCATTCTCTTATCAGACAGCATCCTACAAACCACATCATCTCGATAGGAATTATCACAAAAAAAGCATCCCAACAAGGGATGCTTGGAGAAAAATCTATCAGGCAGACAACTTCCTCAGGCCATTCGAACTTCAGCGTGTTTGTCGATGCGGGTGAAGGCCAGGATACGCTGAATATTGGGATGCGCGATGAGGATGCGCACGGAGCCGCCCTTCTCCTTCACGCCCTTGATGACTGAGACGAGGAGGTTCAGGCCCACGGAGTCCACCATCCGGGAGGCGCGCAGGTCGAGTTCGACGAGGCTCCATGAGGTGTTGGAGGCAAGCTTTTGGTCGATGAGCGCGCGATAGGCTGCAGCAGTGGTGCTGGTGAGATCGCCGGCAACGGGGCAGGAAATGGGAGAGGGCGCGGAACTCATGGGTTGGGAGGTTGAGCGGAAGAAAGGGGAAAGTCCATCGTTAGCCGATTGCCACGTGCGGAGAGATGCATGCGACTGGCCAGGTTCTTGACCAGGACCAGGCCGCGATGCTCAGCGATGAGCTGATCGGCGGCGACGGTCTCATGGGTGTCGAAGTCGAAGAGGTGCCCATTGCCATCGTCCTGGATCAGGATATGCAGGCTGTTTGCCTTGGAATCGAAGGCGACCTTCAGGATGGCGAAACGATCGGGCTTGGCCTGGCAGCCATGGCGCAGGGCGTTGAGCAGGGCCTCGCGGTAGCACAGGACGATGTCTCCCAGGACCACGAGGTCGAGGTCGGGAATGGCGAGCAGGATGCTGCGTTCGAAATAGGACTGGATCTCGTCGATATTGGCCGCCTGGGCACCGGAGTAGGTCTCGTCGAGCAGCGGGAAGCGGGTGCAGCGCGGGGCGTCCGGCTTGGCGGAGAGTTCGATGAAGACGGCGACGATGTCATCCTGGGCGTGCTCGGCGAGGAGCGGCTCGGGGTCCTGCTTGCGGGTGTGCACGCGGTAGGACAGGGCCAGCGGGGAGACCTTCATGTGCTGGGCCGTGTCCTCGAGGCCGTCGGACCAGAAGGCGAGCAGGCCGCCGTCGAGCTTGCGGTTGAGCACGCCGGGAAGCTCATCGAACCAGCCCAGCGGGGAAGCCTTGGCCTCGCCGATGGTGCTGGCCCAGCCTTCGAGATCGGAGAGATAGGGGATGGGCAGGCCGCAGTTGAGGATGTGAATCGACTGCCGATAGAGGTCGATGACGGCGGCACAGGCGCTCAGGGAAAGCTCCACCTTGCTGCCCTTGTTCCACTCGTCGATGAGCAGGGCGTTCATGCGGCGGAAGACCTGCTCCATGGAGGCGCCGCGGTCGAGCATGCCGTGGGCCACGCCCTGCAGGTAGGCCGAATAGTAGGCTGCCTTGAGGTCATGGCCGGAGACATCCGAGACCATCACGAAAAAGTGGCTTTCATCCAAGGCATAGGCGGCGGCGAAATCACCGCCGGCCTGGCCGTTGGGACGGGAGAAGAGGCGGAGGCGGCCCTCGAGGGCGGAGGTCTTGCGTCCGAGCAGGAGGCGCTGGGTGTCGCCCAGGGCCTTGGCCTCGTCGTCAGTGGCGCGCAGGCGGCGCTGGCGCTGGGTGGCCTCCACGGCCTTGGCGGCGGCCTCGCGCAGGACGGGACCACTGACGGGCTTGTCGAGAAAGTTCTGGGCCCCCTCGCGCAGGGAAAGGGCGACATGCTCCTTTTCACCCTCGGCCGTGATCATGATCACCGAGAGTGTCTTGTCCACCTGGCGCACGTAGCGCAACAGGTCAAAGCCCGTGGCGCCGGGCATCCAGTAATCGGTGACGATGGCACCGAAGGTCTCAGTCTTTTCAGTTTCGAGCAGTTGCTTGGCTGCGGACACGCTGGGCACGCAGAAGACCTGATAGCCCGCCCGTACAAGATGCGTCTTGTAGATGAACAGTGCCGAGGGATCATCATCCACCATGAGCACACGAAGGCTGGCCACTGCGTCTGACATAGTTGGGGTGATAGGTGCGGATGGAGCCGGGGGCGAGCGGGAAGATCGGACCCCGAAGGGCCTATCGGACATTCTTAAGATTGCTTGAGCTAATCCGATAAGGGAGAAACCTGACCGCGCTGAGCAAGCCCCCCTATCCCAGACAATGAGCCTCCTTGATGTCGCCCTTGCCACCCTCGCTGCGGCGTCCGCCGGGGCGGGCTTTGCCCAATGGCGCAAGGCGCAAAGGGCTAGCACTTTGCAAAATCGCGCAGAGCTGACCCTGGCTGATTCCCAAGCCGAGCTCGAGCACCTCAGAATGGAGACGCGCAGCCTGAAGGAGAAGACGGGGGAGCTGAGCCGCAGTGTCGCCAGCAAGACCAAGCTGGCCCTGGCAGCCGAAG
>JAHFTI010000189.1 GCA_023265535.1 Opitutaceae bacterium | reverse complement strand
GAGCAACTCTACACCTCCTCGCAGTTCCGCGACTTCATCCAGGCGGGGGCGGTGCATTATGTGCAGCCCGATGTCGTGCGCCTGGCAGGCGTGACCGAATTCTGGCAGGTGGCCGACATGGCGCGCTGTTACAGCCTGCCGGTGGTGCCACACGTGGGCGACATGTGCCAGGTGCACCAGCACCTCTGCTTTGCGCACCCCTCGTGCGCCCTGCTCGAGTACATACCGTGGTTGCGCGACTGGATGGAGGTACCTGCAAGGATCGAGAACGGCTTCTATGTCGCCCCCGAGGCGGCAGGCGCAGGCATGACACCCAGCGCACGCGCCCTCGCCACCATCAACAAGCTGTAGTCCTCCGGTGGCCGATCGGGCCGGCGCAGCTGGCACGGGTCGGCGGGGGGGGCCTGCCGCCTGTCCTGCACGAGCGGGGGATGCCTGCGGTCGGCGCCTCGCGGCGGGGAGAGCGGATGTTATTGTAACATGCCCGCTCCCTTGGCAAGGGCTGCAAAGGTGCCATGGCTTGTGACATGTCGCTTCGCGCCCCCCTCCGAGTCGGACTGTTCGCCCTGTTGCTGGTCCTCCAAGCCGCCACGCAGGCGCTTTTCGCCCAACGTGCCACCCTCGACTTTGACCCGGGCTGGCGCCTGCGGGTGGGCGACGCCCCCGGGGCCGAGCAGGCCGCCTTCGACGACTCTGGCTGGAAGCCCGTGACGCTCCCCCGCGCCTGGAACGAGGACGACGCCTTTCGCGTGCCGATCGATGAGCACCGCACCGGCATCGCCTGGTACCGAAAGGCCTTTACCCTGCCGCCCGGCTCCGAGGGGAAGAAGGTCTTCATCGAGTTCGAGGGCGTGCGCCAGGGCGCCGAGTTCTTCCTCAACGGCCGCTCCCTCGGCGTGCACGAGGATGGAGTGACGGCGGTCGGCTTCGACCTGACCGATCATCTCAGGCCCGCCCCCGAGCAGAACCTCCTGGCCGTGCGCACCGACAACTCCTGGGACTACCGGGAGTGCGCCACCCAGCAGCGCTACCAGTGGAGCGACAAGAATTTCAACGCCAACTTCGGCGGCATCCCCAAGCACGTGCGCCTGCACCTGACCGACCGCCTGCACCAGACGCTCCCGCTCTGGAATGGACTCGGCACCGTCGGCGTGTACGTGCACGCCTCCGACTTCGACCTGGCAGGCGGGGCCGCCACGGTCCACGCCGCCGCCGAGCTGCGTAACGAATATCCGGATACACGCAGCGTCAGCTATGAGGTCGAGGTGGCTACGACCGGGGGCAAGGTGCTCGCCCGCTTTGGTGCGGTCTCCCCCGTGAGCGTCCCCGCAGGTGCGACCACCACCGTCTCGGCCTCAGGGCGTGTGACCGGCCTGCAGTGGTGGTCCTGGGGCCGCGGTCACCTCTACGACGTGACCACGCGCCTCCTCGTTGACGGCAGGGTCGTGGACGAGGCGCGCACGCGCACCGGCTTCCGCCAGACGCGCTTCACCGGGGGCATGGTCGAGCTCAACGGCCGCATCCTGCAAATGAAGGGCTATGCCCAGCGCACCTCGAACGAGTGGCCGGCCATAGGCCTCTCCGTCCCTGCCTGGCTCAGCGACTTCTCGAACGGCCTCATGGTCGAGAGCGGTGCCAACCTGGTTCGCTGGATGCACGTCGCCCCCTGGAGGCAGGACGTGGAATCCTGCGACCGCGTCGGCCTCATCCAGGCCATGCCCGCGGGCGACTCCGAGAAGGACGTCACCGGCAGGCGTTGGGAGCAGCGCGTGGCGGTCATGCGCGCCTCGATCATTTCCTACCGCAACAATCCCTCGATCCTCTTCTACGAGTGCGGCAACAACGGCATCTCCGAGGAACACATGGCCGAGATGCTCAGGGTGCGCGACCAATACGATCCGCAGGGCGGACGCGCCATCGGCTCGCGCAACATGCTCGACAGCAAGGTGGCCGAGTATGGCGGTGAGATGCTCTACATCAACAAGAGCGCAGGCAAACCGGTGTGGGCCATGGAGTACTCGCGCGACGAGGGCCTGCGCAAGTACTGGGATGAGTTTTCCCCGCCGTATCATAAAAATGGAGACGGCCCCCTCCACAAGGGACAGCCTGGCCCGTCCTGGAACCACAACCAGGATTCCCATGCCATCGAGAATGTGCGCCGCTGGTACGATTACTGGCGCGAGCGTCCGGGCACGGGTACGCGCGTCAGCAGCGGTGGCGTGAACATCATCTTCTCCGATTCGAACACCCACTATCGCGGCGCCGAGAACTACAGGCGCAGCGGCGAGGTGGACGCCATGCGCCTCCCCAAGGACGGCTTTTATGCCCACCAGGTCATGTGGGACGGCTGGGTCGACGTGGAGAAGCCGCGCGCCCATCTGCTGGGGCACTGGAACTACGCCGCCGGGGTGACCAAGTCCGTTCAGGTGGTCTCGTCTGCGGAGAGCGTCGAGCTTCGCCTCAACGGCCGTTCGCTTGGCAGGATCGACAAGCCCGAATACCGTTTCCTCTTCAGCTTCCCTGGCGTGGCCTGGGAGCCGGGCGTGCTGGAGGCCATCTGCTATGACAAGGCGGGCCGGGAACTCTGCCGCGACCGTCGCAAGACCACCGGTCCCGGTGTCGCGTTGCGCCTCAGTGCCCGTGTGGCCCCCGGCAGCACCGGCCTCAGGGCGGACGGGGCCGACCTGGCCCTGCTCGAGTTCGAGGTGGTCGATGCGCAGGGCCGCCGTGTGCCGGTGGCCAATGACCTGGTGGACTTCAGCATCGAGGGTCCTGCCGAGTGGCGGGGAGGCATCGCACAGGGGCCCGGCAATCACATCCTTTCGCGGCAGTTGCCGGTGGAGTGCGGCGTAAACCGCGCCTTCGTGCGTTCCACGACACAGGCAGGTACCATCACCGTCCGCGCGCAGGCCACGGGGCTGAAGGGTGGGGAGCTGACCCTCACGAGCAAGGCGCTGCCCGCGCCTGTCTCGGCGGGCGTGTATCCGCTTCATCCCTACGCCGGTCCCTCTCCCGTGCTGCTGCGCGATGCTCCCCCGGCTGGCCCGAGCTTCCGCGTGTCGAGGACAGCGGTTTCCATCGCCTCCGCCGTGGCGGGTTCGGCAGCTGACAAGATCGCCCTGGCCTACGACGACAACGAGGATTCCGCGTGGACGAGCGCAGGCACGCCCGGGGAGGCCTGGGCTGAGTTCACGCTTGCCCGCCCTGCCACCCTGACCGAGCTCACCGCGCGCCTGCCCGGCTGGCGCTCCCGCACCTATCCGCTCCTGGTGACGGTGG
This sequence comes from Opitutaceae bacterium, assembly GCA_023265535.1. Classification (GTDB taxonomy): domain Bacteria; phylum Verrucomicrobiota; class Verrucomicrobiia; order Opitutales; family Opitutaceae; genus MWDT01. The sequence continues at coordinate 4,377 of JAHFTI010000189.1, read as the reverse complement.
ACGGCAAGGAGGTGTTCCGTGGCACCACCTCAGTGAGCCTCGGCTACGTGACCCTTCCGCTGCGTCCCGTCGAGGGACGTGTCGTGCGTGTCCAGCTGATCGGCGCCGGGGAAGCCGATGCCAGTTTCGGCCTCCTGACCGAGGTGGCCAACGCGAACAATGCCTCGGACCGTGCTCCCATTGCCAAGGGGACCCTTGGTTTTGTGGAGATCGAATTCTACGAGGCCCCGCAGGCACTGCGCGCTCCCGCCGGGGGCTGAGGGAGCCTGGGCGCCTCAGACTGGGGCGACCCCGTCCACCCAGCACCCTTCCACCAGGGTGCTGGCGTGGGTGTGGAGGAGCGTGTGTTCGTTGCGCAGGAGCAGGCCTGCCAGGGTGTCGATTGCCATGGTCCCGATGAGCTCATGGCGCTCGTCGATGCCGCCCACCTGCGGCCGTGCACCCTGCACGCTGGTGCAGGCCAGCCGGAGGGGCGGTCCCGGCAAGTCCCTGAGCTCCTCAAGCAGCAGGGGCAGCACGTTTTCGGTGTAGGCGATGACTGCGTCCGGCCGGTGTCGTCGCAGCCAGCCCCTGAACTTCTTTCGCAGGGTGCCCTCCTCGTCGAAGAGCAGGGGCGGGACGGGGTCCTTGCCCTGCCGGAGCGCATGCCAGGCGGCCGCTGCGGGGAAGGCGTCCTGGGTGCGCAGGCAGAAGGTCGGGGTGCCGACGAAGCCGAGGCGTGCGCAGCCCTGTTTCCCCAGCTGGGTGCAGAGCAGCCGCGCGTTGTTGGGGTGGTTCGCCCCGACGCGCGGGAATTCGGGTGAGAGCACGCTGGGTGTCGCGATCGTGGCGGCGAACCTGTCCCAGTTCAGCAGGCGGTCCACCGCCGTGGGGGCGACCATCTGGAGCAGGAGCACGCCCTCGATGCCGCGGTTGATCAGGGTGCGCTCGAGCTGGCGGTTGTGGAGCTGAGGTGAACCCACGCGAAACACCTCGAGCCGATAGCCCAGCTCCTCCGCGCGTTGGCGAGCGCTCTCGCGCACCTTGCGCAGGTGCGGGGGCTCGGTCTCCTCGGGGATGGAGCTGATCGCCGCGATGCAGGACGTCAGCGCGGCCTTGTTGCGAAGCCGCAGGTGGCTCATCAGCCGGGCCACCTCAGGATCCGGCACGTAGCCCAGCTCTGTCGCCACTTTCTGGATACGCGCCTTCAGCCGGGGCGCCACCCTGGGGCTGTCCCGGAGGGCGCGCGACACCGTCATGGCGCTCACGCCCACGCGTTCGGCCACCTGTCGAAGGTTGGGGCGCCTGCCGTGGCCCTGCCTGTCGGAACCGGGTGTCATCATGACTTGCGTTTACTGTAACATGGCCGGGTGCACAACGCCTTTCCGGAGAACTGCCGTCGTGGCGCCTCAGGGCTTGGTCGCGGCCGGAACCGGGGTGGAAGCCGGGGCCGTTGCCGCGGCGGGCGCGGGAGGGGTGGGGGCCGGGGAGACGGTCGGAGCGGCGGCTGGCGTGGCCGGAACGGGCGGAGTCTCCTGGAGCCAGGGCAGCTTTTTGAAGGCCCCCAGCTTGTAGTTGCCCGCCTGTGCTGCGCCGCGTTCGCCCAGGGCCAGTCCCTCGCGCAGCAGGGCCCTGAACTCCTTTTGGATCTCAGGGTTTACCGCATCGTGGCTCCCCTTGAGCTTGGCAAAGTAGGCGGTCGTTGCCTTGGTCTGGGTTCCCTGGTCCTGGCGAGCGACGTCGAAGAAGCCCTTTGCGAGGCCCTGTTTCACCGCCTCACGGGCTTCCTTGCCCACGCGCGCGGCTCCGACCAGCAGTCCTGCCTTGGCCGTCCTCTGCCAGAGTGTGAAATAGTAGTTCAGGTTGTCCGGCTGGAACGCGACGGGGAAGATCTGCGCGAAATTGCCCATGCTCAGCTGGGGCACCCGCTTGTCGTAGCTGAGGGTGGCCCCCTCGGCATTGGTCACCACCACGGGGCCCTTGGCCGCCGCCAGTTCCTGTGCGAGGTCCTCGTCCAGCGCCGAGTACTCGGCGTCCTGCCAGACGGCCGTGAACAGGTCCATCAGGGCCGCATCGTCAAACTGTGCTGTAGTGGAAGCCTGGATACGGGAAAGTGACGCGAACACCTCGGGGCTCACGCCGGAGACCTTGCCGTCGAGGGGCGGGCGCGACGCCGTGCGCTGCTTCGCTTTTTCGATCTGGGCCAGCATCAGCACGCCGCTGTTTTCCTTGGCGGCGGCGGCCTTGCGGATCCATTCCTCTACCTTGGCCTCATCCTTGGGCACGCCCGGCAGTCCGCCCAGGTAGAGTGCACGCCCCACGATCGACATGCTGGGGATATGCCCTTTCACCGCCAGTTTTTGGTAGGAGAGAAAGGCCTGTGACTCGTCCTTCGCAAAGCCGCGGAGTCCATCCGCCTGGTTGTTGGCCAGGCGCAGCAGGGCATCGAAGTCGTCCGCCTGCGCCGCCTCGAGGAGCAATTTCCTGTACTCCGCCGCCACCGCCGGGTCCTTGAAGTCCGCCTTCCCCGCCCTGCGCTCGTGCAGGTCGGCCAACATGAACAGGGCGTGGGCGTTCTTCTTCGCAATGGAGGCACGCAGGAACTGCTCCGCGCGTGCCTCGTCCTTGAGCACCCCCTTGCCCTCCATCAGGAGTCCCGCCACGATGTTGCAGGCGCCCGAATCGCCCGCCTCCGCCTTGGCGATGTTCTCCTCATAGGTGGCACGATGAGTCTCACGGCTGCGGAAGACGAGGTCCTTCTCCGCGGCCTTTGCCGCCCAAGCCGCGCGCTCCGCTTTCACGGAGGGATCCTTGTCGCCGAGGTGACCCGCCAGCCAGACCATCGCCTGGACGTCGCCGCGCTCAGCTCCCTTGCGATGCAGGTCGAACAATTCCTTCCTGGGCGTCTCAGGCTTCCATTCCTCGAGCAGCTTCGCATAGCCCCGGAAGGACTGCGCCTCCCCTGCGGCCATGGCTTCCTTCAGCCAGCGCTCCGCCATCCAGGGGTTCCGCTCCACGTAGGTGCCGTCGATGGCCTCGACCGCGAGTTCGCGCCTGGCCGCGACATCGCCCTTGGCCGCCTTGGAGTACACTTCGGTCAGTGCCTTGATGCGCCACTGGTCCGCGGTCTGCGGGCCCACCTCCCTCCTGTATTTGCCCGACCCGACATGGGTGCTCCCATAATTTCGAAGGCTCAGGTCCGGCAGCGGAGTGCCCGGTCGCGTGAACAGCGGTTTCTCAGGCAACGGGGCAGGTCGATACACCTGGTATTTCCCCTCGCTGCAACCCATGACGAACCCCGCCGTCCCATAACTGATGCCATTGGTCCTGGCGTCCGCAGGTCCCACCTTGGTCCAGGTCTTGCCGTCCGTGCTTTCGAAGATGCTCCATACGCGACTCAGGTCGCCGGTGGTCGAGGCGACGGCCACGAAGCGACCACCGCCATAGACCACGCCACGCAGGTCCTTGAAGGGGGCCGGGTCGACCGGGCTCCATCCTGCCCCTGCTGCGTCCTGGCGGTACAGGGCGAGGCTGCGGGCGAAATAGAGCCCCTTGAGGGTGAAGAAGAGTGCCGTGCCGTTGCCCTCCGCGATGAAGGCATCGTCGACGTCCTGGTGCAGTGCCGCGCCCATTTCCGAGTTCCACCATTCACCGTTGTCGCTGGAGTAGAAGCGCCCGTCCGACATGGCGACAAAGAGGTGACTCCTGCTTTGGAGGAAGATCTTGGCTCCATTCCATGGCTCGAGCTTGCCATCCCAGATCCTGAGGGTGCGGTTCTTCGCGGAGTTCAGCTCGACGCGCAGGGCCCTGACCTGGCTGTTCTCGCTTGAGGTGCTCCAAAATTGGCCGTTGCGGACGGCGATCCGGCTGAGGTTCTGGGTCCATTCCCTGTTGGGGGTCCAGCTTTTCCCGTCAGGCGAGAGGTACAGGAAGGGGGCCGTCCCGGCGGTGCGCACCACCCACGTCTTCCCGTCGTGGAGCACCTGCTGCACCGGCTGCTTTTCAGCGAGTTGAAGGGTGTCCCAAGTCACCCCATCCACGGAGGACAGCAGCTCCCCTCTTTCCGAGCCCAGGACATAGCGTCCCTGCACCTCGCTTGTCGTGGGCAGGTAGGCCGTGTAGTTGGGGATCTGCCAGGTCTCCAGTGTGCCCGTGGCCGAGACTCCTGTGGCTGACACGCGTGTCGCCGTCACCTTGGCGGGCAGGGGGACCGTCACAGCGGGGGCGGGCTTGGCAGCCGGGGCCGCGGCGGGTTTGGCGGGCGCCGGCGGGGTGGCCACCGGCTTGGAGGAGAAGAGGTCGTCGTCATCCGCCTGCAGCGGGACGCAGAGGGCGACTGCAAGAAGGGCTGCCAGGGCGCTGCGCGAGGGGGCGTGAAATCGGGGTGTCATGGGAAAG
>JAHFTI010000188.1:3464-7692 GCA_023265535.1 Opitutaceae bacterium | reverse complement strand
GCCCCGAGGCAGGCACCATCCTCTTCATCGACGAGGTGCACCGCTTCAACAAGGCCCAGCAGGACGCGCTCCTCCCCGACGTCGAGGAGGGCAATGTGCGCCTCATCGGCGCCACCACGCACAACCCGGGTTTCTACGTCAACCCGCCCCTGCTCTCGCGCAGCCACCTCTTCCGCCTCGAGCCCCTCAAGCCCGAGGACATGGCCCGCGTCATGCGCGAGGCGCTCCACGACGAGGTCCGCGGACTCGGCGCGCGCAAGCTCCAGTCCGAGGACAAGATCCTCCTCGACCTGGCCGTGCTCTGCGACGGCGACCTGCGCCGCGCCCTCAACTCGATGGAGACCATCGCGCTCGGCCTGCCCGAGGGCGGCGCCATCACAGAGACCGAGCTGGAGCTCTTCGCACGCGAGCGCCGCATCCGCTACGACGCCGACGAGGACGAGCACTACGACACCATCTCCGCCTTCATCAAGAGCTGCCGCGGCTCCGATCCCGACGCCGCACTCTACTGGCTCGCCAAGATGCTCGAGGGCGGTGAGGACCCGCGCTTCATCGCGCGCCGCCTCGTGATCCTCGCCAGCGAGGACGTGGGCCTGGCCGACCAGCTGGCCCTGCCCCTCGCCGTCGCCGCGCACCAGGCCTGCGACTTCATCGGCATGCCCGAGGCCGAGTACCCGCTCGCACACGCCACCGTTTACATTGCCAGCGCCCCCAAGAGCAATTCCGCCAACCTCGCCCTGCACGCCGCCAAGGCCGCCGTGAAGGCCGCCACCGTGCAGCAGATCCCCGCCGCCCTGCGCGACAAGGGCGGCCAGGCCAGCAAACGCATGGGACACGGCAAGGGCTACCTCTACTCGCACGACTTCCCCGAGAACATCTCCGGCCAGGACTACCTCGAGAAGCCCCTCAGGCTCTACACGCCCAAGCCCGTCGGCGCCGAAGCCCGCATCGCCGAGCGCCTCGAGCGCTGGCAGGCCCTCAAGGCGGAGATGAAGGCAAGGAAGTGATTGGGAGGGTACGTCAGGCGTGGGTTGAAAGGTGATGAGTCAGAAAGCCGGCGCCCTCGGAATCCGCCACAGCCTCACACCCTTTCCGCCGCCCACACAGGATAGGGCCCCAGGTCCCCGATAAGCCCTGACCGATTGAGGTTTCTCGTCCTTCCCGAGCGCTTATCACTGCCCGCCCCAAAATGATTTCTCTTGCGCACCCACCCCTTTGTCCGCTTTGAGGACCTCCTGCCTGTAGGGGTGCCTTATGCGTAAGGCTGAGATTGCGGTGCGAACGGCCGCTCGACCCTTGGAACCTGACACGGATTATGCCGGCGAAGGAAACAGTAGGCGACACACGGTGTGTCGTGCCTTTCCCCCGACGGTATGGCCGCTAGGGAACAGGCGGATACACCATGCGCCACACCACACTGCTCCCGCTCCTCAGCCTCCTCGCTGCCGCCACGCCCGCCTCCCTGCTCGCGCAGGAAGGCGCCGCCACCGAGGCCCTCCCCGCCCCCGCCGACAGCGTCGGCCTTCCCTCCACCTCCGTGGCACGCCAGCCCGAGGTCCAGCAACTCGAGCGTTTCGTGGTCGCCGAGGTCCCCCTCGAGCGCTCCATCAACCCGCTCACGCGCGAAATCGGCTCCGTCCTGGGTGACGACCGCAACATCCTCAACACCCCGCGCGCCGTCTCCACGCTCACCACCGCGCTCTTCAACGAACGCCAGATCCACGGCGTGCGCGAAATCGTCGCCTATGCCCCCGGCGCCTACGCCCCCTCGAGCTACGGCAAGGCCACCGTGCCCAGCCTGCGCGGCGACACCGCAGAGACCTACCTCAACGGCCAGCGCCTGAGCTACAACCTCTACGGCTACTTCCCCTCCTTCAACGGCGTCGAGGCCCTCGACATCGTGCGCGGCCCCGGCTCCGCAGTCTACGGCTCGGGCTACTTCTCGGGCGGCTACGTCAACTACGTCAGCAAGGCCCCCAGCTTCAAGGGTCCCGCCACCACCGTCACCACGCGCCTCGGCACCTGGGCCCCCTCTGAGACGAGCTACCTGAACGCCTCCGTCCAGATCGACAGCAGCGCCCCTCTCTCCGACAAGCTCGCCTGGCGCCTCAGCTACGAGGGCAAGGGCGGCGACACCTTCTTCAGGCGGCACAAGGTCGGCGACGACCGCCAGGACCTCTACGGCGCCCTCACCTGGCGCCTCTCCGCCGACACCACGATCGACTTCAACGCCCAGCTCATGTGGCAGTCCTCGCCCGAGATCCTCGGGGTGAACCGCGTGAACCAGGACCTGATCGACAAGGGACTCTATTACACCGGCGAGTCGGTCGACCGCGCCGACTGGTACATGCCCGGCGTCATTCCCGCCACCCAGGCCGTCGTCCTCCCCTGGGACGCCACGCTCTTCTCCGTGGGCGATTACTCGAACGCCAACATCGCCCGCTTCCAGGCCCTCCTCACCCACCGCGTCAATTCCGCCCTGCGCCTCGTCAACCGCTCGCTCTTCGAGTACGTCGACCGCCGCCGCCACCACGCCTTCTCCTACACGGAGTTCGTGGAGCAGTTGACCGCCGAGAACCGCACCGAGGCCTGGTACAGCTTCAACCTCTTCGGCCGCCCCCAGAAGACCGTCGCCGGCGCCACCATCCGCTACGAGGGACGCGAAAGCTACACGAACTACTTCAACGAGTACTTCTACAATTTCGACATCACGAATCCGTCGAAGGTCTTCGATTATGTCGCGCAATACCCGAACTCCTACTGGCCCGGCCAGGTCGGCCCGCGCGGCATGGAATTCTTCTCCTCGGTGTACGACAGCCCGGAGACCGTGCGCAGCGAGACCTGGAATCCCGCGCTCTTCCTGCAGCAGGACCTCACCCTCACCGACCAGCTCAGCGCGGTCGTAGGCCTGCGTCGTGACACCTTCTGGGCGCGCGCCCGCGATCCGTTGCCCCCGGCCGAAGGTCCCTTCTTCCGCGACGACGTGACCGTCTCGTCGACCTCCACGGCCTTCAGCCTGATCTACAAGCCCACCACCACCACCTCGCTCTACGTCACCCACAACCGCATCCGTGCGGCCAATGGCAATGTCACGGGCGGCGGCGTCATCCTCAACGTCCCCAACGGCCTCATCAACCGCGACGATTTCCGCAACCTCAGCGAACTCTTCGAGGTCGGCGCCAAGGCCTCCTTCCTGGACAACAAGCTCTTCGCCGGCGTGACCGCCTTCGAGCAATGGCGCTCGCGCGTGTCCATCAAGGGCAAGAAGAACAACATCGTGCTGCGCGGCTTCGAGCTGGAGACCACCTATCAGCCCACGACCGGCCTGAGCCTCACGGCCAACGCCACCTTCCAGGATGGCCATTACCTGCAGTCCCGCCCCTTCCAGATGGGCGGCCGCTCGATCTACCCGAGCTACCAGCAGGGCCGCGGCCCCGGCGGGCTGGGCACGGGCACCGACGACAGCTTCGACCCCTGGGGCAACCAGGTCCCGGTCGGCGACTGGCCCCTGCTCGGCATGTCCAAGACGATGCTCAACGGCAGCGTGCGCTACCAGTTCAAGGGCGGCTTTGGCCTGGGCTGGAACGCCCAGTGGCAAAGCAGGCAGGTGGGCAATCTCGACAACGAGTGGCACCTGAACGCACAGGTCACGCACAACGCCAACCTCTTCCTCGAGCGCGGCCGCTGGCTCTACAACCTGGACCTGCTGAACGTGACCAACGAGCGCAACTGGATCCACAACGGCGACGCCTACACGGCCTCCATGCTGGTCTTCCGCGAACTGCCCTTCCGCCTGGAAGGCTACGTGAAATACCGCTTCTGAGCCCCGCCAGGGCTCTCCCCAAGGCGCGTCCCACCCGGGTCGCGCCTTTTTTGTGCCCCACACACCCGGCAAAAGGCAGCCCCGGCTTTCCCGCTTCTGCCGCCGCCGCAGCAGCGGCACCTTCCGTAGCTGCCAGAGCAGCGAAGGAGGGCGCCCATGCATCGGGTGAGAAGGCTCCCCAAATTTCCCGCTTCCGCCCCGGGGGATTTCCCCTCAGCTTCGAAAGTCCAAGGATGATCTCCCTTCATGAAGGCAGGGGCCCCGGCCCGCAAAAGACCGACGACCGCATGATCCAGATGCGGCTGAGCGTCGCGGGCTGCCGCCCGCCCATCTGGCGCCGCCTCCAGGTGAAGGAGTCCATGTGGCTCTCCCAGCTGCACGACACCATCCAGCTGATCTTCGACT
>JAHFTI010000188.1:0-3454 GCA_023265535.1 Opitutaceae bacterium | reverse complement strand
GACCCACGCCTTCGCCATCGGCGGCCACCGCTACGGCAATCCCCTCAAGCGCGACGACTTCGTCATCGACGACGACCGCGACATCACGCTCGCCGACGTCGACCTGCCCAACCAGACCCAGCTCAGCTACGGCTACCATTTCGGCGAGGGCTGGCACATCGAGTTCCAGATCGAGTCCGTCGGCGTCCCGGAGAAGGGCGCGCATTACCCCAGGGTCATCGCGGGCGAGCGGGCGGGACCGCCCGAGGACTGCGGCGGCATGGACGCCTTCCACGACATGCTCGTCTGTATCCAGGAACCGCATACGGAGCTCGGCCGCGAATGGCTCGACTGGCTCGGGCCCGACTACGACGCCGAGCGCTGCGACCTCGACGCCATGAACAAGGCCCTCAAAAAGCTCGGCAAGTAAGTCAACCCTTCCACCGTGTCCCCCTCATCCCAAGCCTTCGATCCCTACAACCAGCCCGAGCCGTGGTGGAAAACCCACCGCGGTGCGCTCATCGCGGCGAGCGTCTTCGTGCTCACGGTCCTGCTGACGGTGCTGTCCTTCCCGCCCTTCGACACGCCGGCCTTCGCCTACACCTTCGCCGTGCCCGCAATCTTCTGGGCCTACCGCAGGCCCTCGTTCAAGCTCTTCGCCCGCGTGGTGCTCGGCGCACAGGCGCTGGCCTGGATCATCATCCTGAATTGGATCCACCACATCAACTGGTTCGGCATGGTAATGCTGGGGACCGTGGTTGGCCTCTGGGTGGGCTCCTGGTTTCTGGCGGCCTGGTGGGCCATGCCCCGCTTCATCGGACGCGGAGTGCTGGAACGCCTGATCGGGCTTTTCGGCCTCGCCGCCCTTTGGGTCGTCATCGAGTGGACGCGCACCTGGCTGCTCAGCGGCTTCCCGTGGCTGCCTCTCTCCTCGAGCCAGTGGCAGCGCGTCAGCATCCTGCAGATCGCAGCCTTCACCGGAGCCTACGGCGTCTCCTTTGTGCTGATCTGCGTGAACATCGGCTTCGCCGCCTATGCCCACCGCCTGCTCTGCGAGGGGCAGAAGGGCCTGCGCCGCCGCAGCCAGGAATTCTTCGCCTGCCTTTTCCTCCTGATCGTCTGCGTGTCCATCCACGTGCAGGAGGTTTTCAACCACGGCCGCTACAAGGTGCCCTACGGCCGCGTGGCCATCATCCAACCCGCCATTCCCCAGAGCCTCAAGTGGGACCCCACCGAGGCTCCCCGCGTGCGAGCGCAGCTCGAACAAAGCACCGCCGCCGCCGCCAAGACCCTTCCCGACCTGATGGTCTGGCCCGAGGCCACCACCCCCTACGCAGTGCTCGGCGACGCCTTTTACCGCAACTGGGCAGAGGACCTGGTGCGGAAACACAAGACCCCGCTCCTGCTCGGCTCGATCGCCATCGAGAACCCCGAAACCCCGGCGGAGACCTGGTACAACGGGGCGTTCCATATCGACCCTAAGGAAGGCCTGCAGCCCACCTGGTATGCCAAGCGCCACCTCGTTCCCTTCGGCGAGTACGTGCCCCTGCGCCCCGTCCTTGGCTGGCTCGAGAAGGTGGTCCCGGTAGGCCCCGCCGACTTCCTGCCCGGCAAGGAGGCGCAGCCCCTCATCGTGCGCCTGCGCGGCCAGCCTGTCGCCGTCGGTCCGCTCATCTGCTACGAGGACATCTTCCCGCAGCTGGCCCGCACCAGCACCCTTGCCGGCTCCGAGGTCCTGATCGTGCTCAACAACATGGCCTGGTACGGCGAAAGCGCCGCCTCCATGCAGCACGCCACCCACAGCGTCCTGCGCGCCATCGAGACGCGCCGCCCCGTCCTGCGCTGCGGCAACAACGGCTGGAGCGGCTGGATCGACGAGTACGGCAACATCCGCAAGGTCATCTCCACCGAGGACGCCGGCATCTTCGTGCGCGCCAACACCACCGTCGCCCTCGAACGCGACTCGCGCTGGATCAACAAGGACTCCTTCTACACCGAGTACGGCGACTGGTTCGTCATGACCAGCCTCGGCCTGAGCATCGTGGCCTTCCTCATGCTGCGCCGCGAGTTCAAGCCCGAGCCCACCGGGGAGCAGGCCGCCGAGGAAAACCAGGCCGCCTAAACGCCCCTCACTCCGCCTGCACCACGACCAGGTCGTCGCTGTGCAGGCCGCACCACACGCGGTCGTCCTCGTGGATGGCCTCCAGCATGGCGCTCTCGTTGGCATCGAGGACCGTCAGCTTGATGCCGTGGTCGGTCATGACCCATAGCTCGTCGAGAGCCCCCTTGAAGATTTCCTCGATGACCTTCGCCTCGAAGACCATCTCGGCATCCATGCGGGTCTTGGAGACCCAGATCTTTTCGGGGCGCACGGAGATGAGCACCCGGGTCGCCTTCGCGGGCACCGTCGCACTGCGCACCTGCCATTCCATGCCGCCAGCCAGGCGCACTCGGAGCAGGTCGGCCTCGCGGCCGATGATCTCCGCCTGGACCAGGTTCGACTCGCCGATGAAATCCGCGGCGAAGGCGGTCCTCGGCTGGTGATAGACGTCCAGGGAATCGCCCAGCTGCTCGATGCGACCGTGGTTGATGACGGCGATGCGATCGGAGATCGTGAGGGCCTCCTCCTGGTCATGCGTCACAAACACGAAGGTCAGGCCGAGCTTGCGCTGCAGGTGCTTCAGCTCGACCTGCATGGCGTGGCGCAGCTTGGCGTCGAGGGCCGAGAGCGGCTCGTCGAGCAGCAGCACCTTGGGGCGGCAGATGATGGCGCGGGCCAGGGCCACACGCTGGCGCTGGCCGCCCGAAAGCTGGTTGGGACGGCGGGTCTCCATGCCCTGCAGCGACACCATCTCCACGACCTCCTTCACGCGGTCGGCGATCTCGGCCTTGTCGACCTTCTGCATGCGCAGCCCGAAGGCGATGTTGTCGCGCACGCTGAGGTGAGGAAAAAGCGCGTAGCTCTGGAAGACCTGGTTGACGGGGCGCTTGTAGGGCGGCTCGTGGGTGATGTCCTGCCCACCGAGCAGGATGCTGCCCTCGTCGGGAGTCTCGAACCCGGACATGAGCCGCAGCAGCGTTGTCTTGCCGCATCCGGAGGGGCCGAGGAGCGTGAGAAACTCACCCTCCTCCACGGTCATGTCCACGCCGTCGACGGCGGTGAACGAGCCAAAGCGTTTGGTCACTCCACGGAGTTGAATCATGATCTTAGGAAACGGATTTCCTGCGCTGCAGGAGCCAATAGGTGAAGGCAAACATGCCCATGAAGACAATGCCCAAGGCCGCACCGAAGGGCCAGTCGCGGGCCTGGAAGAACTGGTTCTGGATGACGTTGCCGATCATCGGGACGCGAGCGCCGCCCATCAGGTCGGTGATGGCAAACATGCCGATGGCGGGAACGAAGACCATCAGCGTGCCGGCCATGATGCCGGGCTTGGTCAGGGGAATGATCACCTCGCGGAAGGCGCGCAGGGGG
>JAHFTI010000187.1 GCA_023265535.1 Opitutaceae bacterium | reverse complement strand
CCACTGGATCGATCCCGATTGGAAGACGATCCTGATCTACCCCTCCAAGGGCAATGAGGCCAACCGCGGCTTCAACCACGCCTCGGATGAGGCCCGCGCCATGGCCCTGCGCAACGCCCAGCAACGCCATCGCACCTCCTTCTCCCAGACCATTGTCCTCCCGGGCCTCGGCACCCACGGCTTCGCCGTTTATGCCCCCGTCTTCCACAACGCCGACCTCGTCGGCTACATCGGCGCCGACTTCTCCTACCGCGGCTTCTTCTCCGCGATCGACCAGAAGCTTGAGATCACCAAGCACTACGACTCGCTGCTTTCGATCAACAGCATCCCCGCCTACGGCAACCTCCCCGCCGATCGCATCACCGAATCGGGCCTCACCCTCGAGCTCTCCATGCTCATCCAGGAGCGCCGTTTCCGGATCGTTCTCTCCCCTAACGAGAACAACCTCCAGTACAACCGCCGCCACCTCCCCGAACTCACCCTCGTCTCCGGCCTGAGCATCACCCTCATCCTCGGCCTCGCGGTCCACTTCTTCCGCACCGCACGCGCCGGCCTGCTCGCCGCCGAGGAATACAACCGCCGCCTCACCACCGAAAACGAGGAGCGCCGCCGCATCGACGAACGCCTCAAGACCTCCGACGAGCGCCTCCGCCTCGCCCTCGATTCCACGGGCATCGGCATCTTCGAGTGGAACCTCGCCACCGGCTACGTCTACTACTCCGCGGGCCTCTGGATCCTCCTCGGCTACGACCCCAGCCGCATGTCGGCCGCCGTCGACGCCCTCCAGTCCCTCATCCACCCCGAGGACCTCCCTGGCTACCGCCGCCGCACCGAGGCCCAGGTCTCCGGCACCACCCAATTCATCGATCCGGAATTCCGCGTGCGCACCCGCTCGGGAGACTGGCGCTGGCTCTACCTGCGCGCCAAGTCCGTCCAGGCCTCCGGCGAAAACACCCCGCGCCGCATCATCGGCACTATCCAGGACGTCACTGCACGCCGCGAGGCCGAGGACGCCCTGCGCGCCTCGCAGGCCGCCACACGCAAGCTCTCGCTCGTCGCCTCGCGCACCGACAACCTCGTCGTCATCTTCTCCCCCGAGGGCCGCGTCGAATGGGTCAACGAGGCCTTCGTGCGGGCGATTGAATACCCCCTCTCCGAAATCGTCGGAAAGAAGGCCACCGAGTTCCTCTCCGGCCCCGACACCGACCCGCGCACCATCGGTCGCATCAAGGCCGCCATCACCCTCGGCCAGGGCATCAGCACCGACCTCGTCCAATACTCCAAGTCGGGCCGCAAGTACCACCTCTCCTTCGATATCCAACCGGTCCGCAACCGCAGCTCCGAGATCGAGAACTTCATCGCCGTCGCCTCCGACATCACCGCCCGCGTCGACACCGAGCATGCCCTGCGTCGCGCCAAGTCCGAGGCCGACGCCGCCTCGCGTGCCAAGTCCGAGTTCCTCGCCTCGATGTCGCACGAGATCCGCACGCCCATGAACGGCGTGATCGGCATGACCTCCCTCCTGCTCGACACCGGCCTCACCCAGGAGCAGCGCGAATTCGTCAACACCATCCGCAGCTCCGGCGAGTCCCTGCTCTCGATCATCAACGACATCCTCGATTTCTCCAAGATCGAGTCGGGCCACATGGAGCTCGAGCGGCTCTCCTTCAACCTCCCGCTCTGCATCGAGGAATCCATCGAGCTGTTCGCCGTCCAGGCCTTCGCCAAGCACCTCGAGCTGGTCTTCCACATCGACCGCCAGGTCCCGCAGAACATCCTCGGCGACGTCACCCGCCTCCGCCAGGTCCTCATCAATCTCATCAACAACGCGGTCAAGTTCACCGCCCACGGAAGCATCAGCGTGGAAGTCCGCCTCGCGCCCGACGACCCCGTGGAGCTCGGTGTGCCGCCGGGGCGCATCCTCATCGAATTCCGCGTGCAGGACACGGGCATCGGCATCCCGCCCGATCGCCTGCACCGCCTTTTCAAGGTCTTCAGCCAGGTCGACTCCTCCACCACGCGCAAGTTCGGCGGCACCGGCCTCGGCCTCGCGATCTGCGAGCGCCTCTGCACCCTCATGGGAGGCAGCATCCGCGTGGAAAGCACCCAGGGCGTCGGCTCCTGTTTCATCTTCACGATCCAGACCGAGCCAGGCAACCCCGCCGACCTCGAGCTCCTGCCCAATCCTCCTGCGCCCATCGCCAAGGCTCCCGTCATCGCCCTCATCCCGAATCCCGTCGGACAGCGCCGCCTGCACAGCCTGCTCTCCACCTGGGGCGTCAACGTGCTGCTGGCCTCCACCGAGGAGGAGGCGCTGCAGCTCGCCGGCACGGCCAGCATGCCGCCTCCCCTGCTGATGGTGGACTACACCTACTCGCACCCGCTCGAGTGCCTGCCCAGGCTCACGCAGATCCACGCACCGCGCCTCATCTGCCTGCCCTTCGGCTTTTCACCGCCCGAGGTTCCGGCGGATGGCTTCAGCTATTACTTCATCACCAAGCCGCTGCGCGCCCACACCCTTTACCAGACGATCATCAACATCTTTGCCCTGCCTGTCTCCAGGAGCACGGGCAGCGATGCCGTCGCACCGCGCGAACCCGTGCTCGGCGAGCTCATCCCGCTCGACATCCTCCTCGTCGAGGACAATCCCGTGAACCAGAAGGTGGCCCAGCGTTTCCTTGAACGCCTGGGCTATCGCGCGCGCGCGGCACACAACGGCCTGGAGGCCCTCTCGGCTCTCGATGGGCAGCATTTCCATCTCGTCATCATGGACCTCCAGATGCCCGAAATGGACGGCCTGGAGGCCAGCCGCCAGATCCGCATGCGCCTGCCCCCCGAACGCCAGCCCAAGATCATCGCCCTCACGGCGAACGCGCTCAAGGGAGACCGCGAACTGTGCATGGCCGCAGGCATGGACGACTACGTCGCCAAGCCCATCCGCATGCACGAGATCGCCGACGCCATCCGGCGCCAGTTCCCCAGGACCTGAGAGCGTGCGGGCCGTGCGTGACGTCACAGCGGTGACGCACACCCCCATCGGGCGTCCGACTTTTGTGTCCCGACTTCTGAGTCCTGACTCCTGAGTCCTGACTCCTGAATCCTGAGTCCCGCCTTACTTGGCGGCTTTCTTCCCCTTGGTCGAATACTCGGCCGTGACCACGGACGAGAAGCCGCCGCGAGCCTTCCAGCGCGCGATGATCGTCAGCGAGCGCGGCTTGAGGGCGGCGCCCAGGTCGTCGCAAATCTTGTTGGTCGCAGCCTCGAAGAAGATGCCCTTGTTGCGGAAGGCGTGGAAGTAAAGCTTCAGCGACTTCAGCTCGACGCAGGTCTTGTCGGCGACGTACTTGACGGTGATCTCGGCGAAATCCGGATGGCCCGTCATGGGGCACACCGAGGTGAACTCATGGTGGGTGTGCTCAATGATGTAGTCGCGCTTCGGCTGCGGATTCGGGAAGGTTTCGAGGATCTTCGGGTCGGCCATGAAACGCACAATTTCCGAATCCCCGCCCCAAATCCAGAAGGAAAATCACCCGTCCCAGCAACTCGCCCCAGCCGCCCCCCCTGGCCTGCCTCAACAGGCGCAGGCTCGGGTACCAGCAGGAGCCTTCGCCCTCCAGCCCCCAGCGCCAGTCCGCCACCGCCGGCAGCAGCAGCCACGCCGGCCTGCCCATGGCCCCGGCCAGGTGGGCAAGCGCCGTGTCGACACAGATCACAAGGTCCAGCTCGGCCACCACCGCCGCCGTGTCGGCAAAGGAACCGATGCAATCGGACAGGTCCGTGAAATTCGTGAGGCCCTCCGCAAAGGCCGGCTCCATCGGAGGACTCAGCTGCAGCCCGAAAAAATGGCCGCCCTGCGCGGCGAACAGGTCCCGGAACTGCCCGCCCGGGATGGAACGTTGCCGGTCGCGCCCATGCAGCGGGTTTCCGCGCCAGGACACGCCGATGCGGGGACGGCCTGACACCACCCGCACCCGCTCCAGCGCAGGCGAGTCCCCGTGCGCGGCCCTCAGGTAGGGCGGCTGCGCCGCGAGCGCCGACACCCCGCGCCGCCCCAGGGCGAGCGGCAGGCTGCACAGCGGGCAATGGAAATCGTGCGGCGGCAAGGGCTCCCCGCGGGCAATGACCTGTTCGGCCAGCCCATTCGCCGCGAGGAGGCCCGCAAGCGGCGCCTGCACCTCGAGCAGCACGCGCGCACCGAGACCCGCGACCTGCCTCGCATGCCGCACGAATTGCAGCGTGTCGCCCAGGCCCTGCTCGGCGTGCAGCAGGATCGTCCGGCCCTCGAGGCGCTCCCAGCCCAGCCAGAGCCGCCCCGCGAAGCTGCGGCGCGCCATGCGCGGATTCTCGTCCCAGCGGTGCTCGTAGGCCTCCCAGCCGCGCGCGAAGTCGCCCCGCTGGAGCGCTATCAGCGCCTCGTTGTGGCGCGCCTTGCCGGCATGGGCCTCGCCGTATCCAACCTTTTGATACAACTGCAGGGCCTCGCTGTGCCTTCCGAGCGCCTGCATCGCCTGGCCCAGCCTGAAGTTGCCCTCCGGCAGCGCCGGCTCCAGGTCGAGCCCGCGCCGCAGGTAGTCGGCGGCCTCCTCGTCGCGGCACAGCAGCTGGCACGCGCGCCCGCGCTCAAACCACGCCGTGGCCAGGCCCGCCTCCAGTTCGCAGGACTCCGAGAGGAACTCCTCGGCCCCCTCGGGCAGGCCCGCAGCCAGGCAAAGGCGGCCCAGTTGAAGCAGCACGCTGGCACGCTCCGGCCCCTGCCCGGTGGCCTCGTAGATGCGCAGCAGTTCGGCAGCCACCTGGCCCTGTCCGGACTCCAGCCCCTCCTCGCGTATGCGCTCCCACTCCATTGCGCGCTTATCATTCAAAAATGCAGCCCGCTTTCAATTCCTTAGACCCTGTCGGATCAATGTTTTGGGCAAGGAGGAGGGAGCGCCAACCGCAACCCCGCGCCCCCGGGCGGGGCGCGGCACTTGAGTCCCGCTAATCAGCTCTGATCCATAATCTTGCTTAATACGAAGCCAGGCCCCTCGCGACACGGGTTCCAGATTGCCGCATCCCTGGCACGTTTCTTGCCTCCTTAAGCCCTGTGCGGGTGCAAAATATACGCAGATCACAGTGGAAGCTTGCAAGGCCCTGAATCATGGGACTGAGTCTCAATCTACACCAAGCCATGTCGCACGAAGCCCACAATTCGCCCGCGGAACGCGTTCGCCTCTCGGATCTCACGAGTGGTGAAAAGGGGCGTGTCTGCGACCTGCAGGGCGAGGCCAACGTCTGCGCCCGTCTTCGTGAAATGGGGTTCTGCGAGGAGTCCATCGTGGAGCGTGTCTCCGGCAACAGCACCCTGCTCTGCCATGTCTGCGGCACCAAGATCGCCCTGAACGGTCGCGCCGCCCAACACATCGTCGTCGAAAAACTGCCCTCCTGATCCGCACGCCGGGTCCCTTCTCCCGCCATGCGCCAGCCCGTCTACGCACTCGTCGGCAACCCGAATTGCGGCAAGTCCACCCTCTTCAACGCCCTCACGGGCTCCAACCAGAAGGTCGGCAACTACCCCGGCGTCACCGTCGAGAAGCACTAGGGTGTCATGTATTCGCAGCACGGCCACGCGCTGACGATCATCGACCTTCCCGGTGCCTACTCCCTCGCCGCCCGCGCACCTGACGAGGCCGTCATGCGCGACGTCCTCCTGGGCCGCCGCGCCGACACCCCGCAGCCCGACCGCATCGTCTGCATCGTCGACGCCTGCAACCTCGAGCGCCACCTCTACCAGGTCCACCAGGTCATGGACCTCGGCCGCCCTGTCATCCTGGTCCTGAACATGATGGACATGGCCGAGGCCCAGGGCGTCAAGATTCACGTCGCCCGCCTCGAAAAGATCCTCGGCATCCCGGTCATCCCCTGCGAGGCGATCAACGGCCGCGGCCTCATCGAGCTCAAGCTCGCCATGAGCCGCCAGGACCTCCCCCTTCCCAAGCACCGCTGGGACGTGCCCGCCGCCATCGCCGCCGCCGTGTCCGAGCTGCAGGCCTCGCTGGTCGACAATGACGGCAAGGCCTCCCTCATCGCGCGCGCCGAGGCCCTCCTGCTCCTGACCGACCATGACAGCGTGCGCGTCTCCGGCTCCACGCCCCTGCACGCCCGCACCGCCGAGATCCTCGAGAACTGGAAGCAGCGTTGGAAGCAGGCCGGCACTGACTGGGCCTCTATGCTCGTGAAGACCCGCTTCGAGGAGACGGGGCGCCTGTGCAAGGAGGTCGTGGAACGCGGCGCCCCGCCCAGGAAACGCTGGAATTCGGACAAGCTCGACGCCTTCCTCACCCACAATGTCTGGGGCTGGAGTGTCTTTGCCCTCATCATGGGCCTGCTCTTCTACTCGATTTTCTCGCTGGCCGAGTACCCGATGAACCTCATAGACGGCCTCGTCGCCTCCGCGGCGGACGCCGTCAAGGGAGCAATGGCCGAGGGCGACCTGCGCGACCTCATCACCGACGGCGCCATCGCGGGCGTGGGCGGCGTCGTGATCTTCCTGCCGCAGATCCTGATCCTGTTTTTCTTCATCGGCCTGCTCGAGAGCAGTGGCTACATGGCGCGAGCGGCCGTGCTCATGGACCGCCTCATGGCACACGTCGGCCTCAGCGGCCGCGCCTTCATCCCGCTGCTCAGCTCCTATGCCTGCGCCATTCCCGGCATCATGGCCACGCGCAGCATGGATGACCGCAAGGACCGCATCACGACCATCCTTGTGGCCCCGCTGATGAGCTGCTCGGCACGCCTGCCCGTGTACCTGCTCATGATTGCCGCCATGGTGCCCAGCGACACCGTGCCCGCCACCACGAAGGCGCTCATCATGCTGGTCATGTACGCGCTCGGCACGATCGGAGCGCTCTTCTTTGCCTGGCTCTTCAAGCGCAGCATCCTCAAGGGCGCCCCCTCGTTGATGATCATGGAAATGCCCGCCTACCAGCTGCCCTCGCTCGGCACCATCGCGCGGCAGATGGGTGAGCGAGCCTGGGCCTTCCTGTACCAGGCGGGCACGGTCATCCTCGCCCTCTCCGTCATTCTCTGGGCCCTTGCCACCTATCCGAAATCGCCCGAGGGCACCTCCTCCTCCGAGGCCCTGCGCCACAGCGCCGCCGGGCAGATCGGCCAGGTCCTCGAGCCCGCCATCAAGCCCCTCGGCTTCGACTGGCAGATCGGCATCGGCCTGGTCAGCTCCTTCGCCGCACGCGAGGTCTTCGTGAGCACCATGGGCGTGGTCTTCAACACCCAGGACGACGACGAGGACACCACGAAGCTGCGCGACGCCCTGCGCCAGGCCACCTGGCCCGACAAGCGCCCGCTCTTCACGCCACTGGTCTGCTTCAACCTGATGGTCTACTACGTCTTCGCGATGCAGTGCATCAGCACCCTCGCCGTGACCTACCGCGAGACCAAGTCCTGGCGCTGGCCCGCCTTCCAGGCCGCCTACATGACCGGCACCGCCTGGCTGCTCTGCTTCCTCATCTACCAGGTCGGCAGCCGTTTCCTCTGAGCCATGGACGCCCGCACCCAGAGTTTCGTCGCCCTCGCGCTGGTCTTCCTGGCGCTGGGCTGGTTCGTGTACCGCGCTCTGCGGCGCAAGGCGGGCAGACCCTGCGGCGGCTGCTCCTGCCCGAAGCCCAAGCTGTGACCCAAGTGGCCAGGGCCCCCCGACC
>JAHFTI010000186.1 GCA_023265535.1 Opitutaceae bacterium | reverse complement strand
ATAAGACAGGCACTAAACGGAGGAGTGCCAGCACCGGGGAATTTACCCCAGTGCTGGCACCCGAGTCATTGCAGCAGTGATGCCGCGAGAAACATATTAGAAGGCGTGGGTCAGCGAGACGTAAGCGAGGGTGCCGCTGTAGTCACTGTAGTGACCGGAGGTGGCATTATCGCTCTTGAAGTAGCCGATCTTAGCCTCACCGGCGAGTTTCTCGGAGAACTTGTGTTTCACGCCAACGGTAAGGTTGGAGTTCTTCTGGCTGGCGCCATAGGGAACCGTGTAAGCAGCCTGGCCGGGCTCATAATTGCTGGAGCGGTAGGTCATGGCCTTGAGTTCCAAGCTGGTGGAAGCATCGAGGTTGACGCCGGCGACGGCGCTGCCGGTCCAGTAGTTGTTGTCGGCATTCTGCAGCACCTGGTTCGCATAGCGATAGGTGGGAGCAGCGGCCGTGCCCGTGATGACATCACCCGCACGCAGGTAGGTGGTGTTGGTGGTGTAGAACACGAAGCCCACATCCACCTGCAGGTAGAAGTCCTTGTTGGGGGTCCAAGTCAGGGACTCCGTGATCTGGTGGAGCTTGGTGGTGCCCGAGTCGTAGCCCAGGGTGGTGATGGTGCGGCCCGGATGGAACGCGGTGACGTTCATCTCGGACTTGCGGTTGGTGTACTTCGTGGTGAACGACACACCGGGCATCGGCTCGATCTCCGCAGAGAGGGTCATGCCCTTGATCTGGGTGTCGAGGATGTACAGCGAATTGATCGTCTCACCCGTGCCATCGAAGTTGTTGCGATGGTCCTTGAGGAAGGTCTCAGCGCGCAGGCTGAGCATGGGGTTGACGGACCAGTTGACGCCAACCTTGTAGTTGCCGTGGTTTTCGGTCGCGTCGAGGGACCCCTCATCGACCGCGGAGATGACATTGTTGATACCGCCGGACTGGTAGCTGGTGGTCTCCTCGCCGGGCGAGTGACGGTAGTCAGCTGAACCGTAGAGGGACACGCCTCGAATGCCGTTGTAGCGGACATTAAGCTCGGGGATCATCACGTCCTCCTTGATGTCGTTCCAGTTGGAAGCGGCACCGGCGAGGGCAGTGGTGACTGCAGTCTTGGGATCGAGGTTGGTCGCCTTGTAGACCGTGTCATTGAACATCTTGGTCTTCACCTGCTCGGCCTTGAGGGCGGCAGTGACGAAGAGGCCAGGGACAGGGCGAAGGTTGACGCCGACGTTGCCAGCCAAGGAGCTGTGGTCGAGACCACCAGCGGTGGTGGTGTACGAGTAGGCGGGACGGCCGCCGGTGGTGTGTCCGGCCAGCAGGGTCTTGGTGCCTGCGGAGGAGGACATATTCACCCACATCTGACGGTCGCCACCGATCTCGCCATTGGTGTTGGCGTAGGTGACGCCACCGAAGACAGTGACCTTGTCATTGACGGCGGTCTCAAACTTGCCCGTGAAAGCCCAGGTCTGCGAATCGATCATCTGGGTATCCCAGCCGGAGACCTGGTTCTGGGCCTTGGTCTCGGGGCTGACCGTGGTGGAGGTCATGGTGGTCACCAGCCTGCCGGTGACGGAGTCATAGACCTGTTGCTCACCAGGGTAGCGGTTGACCGAACGGGTGTCGTTGTTGTTGACGAAGGTGCCGACAACCGAAGCGGAGAGCTTGGTCTTGCCAATGGTGTGATGGACCGAGCCTTGGAAGGTCTGGAGCTGCTCATCGAGGTCGATGAAGTTCGCGACGACCTTGCGGTTGCCGGAGGACCAGGACGTGAAGGGGGAATAGAGCTTCAGGCCGGTCATGTCGGTATCGCCCCAGATGGTGGTGTCCTTCTGGCCATCGCGCTTCTCGAGGGAGTAGCGGAAGTGGAAGACGGGCTTGTCCGGGAGGGCGATCTTGGTGTCGATCCAGAAGTTGGAACGATCCGTGTGGAGGAGCTGGTCGGCGAGGGGCTTCCAGGTGCCGCCGGTGGGGAAGAAGCCGCCCACACCGTCGTAGTAGGTGCGGAAGCTCTTGTAGCCCACCTCGACGGTAGCGATCTCATCAATCTTGAGGCTGACGAGGCCGAGGTAGTCCTCGTTGCCGGGGAGGATACGCGCATCGAAGTTGAGCGTGTCCTTGTCGTTGATCTTTTGCTGGATCTTCAGTTCCTCGATGCCGCCTGCGCCGCTCTTGGAATGACGGGTCTCGGTCTGCCAGGCAGACTCGCTGTCCTGGACCCAGGACTTCTCGCCGCCGAACTTGATGTAGTTGGTCTCGGCGGTGAGGACGCCTGCCTGTTCACCTGCCGTGAGGGCGAGGGGAAGGGCGGAGGCGAGTGCAATGAGGGAGCCGGTAAGAACACCAGCCCTGCGGGAAATGGAAAAAGTTTTCACATTCATGGCTTTTTGTTGGGCTGAGTATTAGTAGCGGAGGGCTTTGCTGGCGTTGGAACCGTGGACGGCCTCGTGGCAGCCGGCGGTCCAGCAGTTACCGTTCTGGAGGCGGGTGCGGTGATCCTCACCACCGACATTGATGTAGCCGGGGCCGCCGCCGGAGAGACCCTGCGGGTGCTCGACGTGGCACTTGTTGCACAGGTTGGCGTCGCGCTGGGCGAGCATCTTCTTGTTCACGGAGCCGTGCGGGTTATGGCAGGAAACGCACCCTTCGCGCATGGCCTGATGGGGGAAGACATAGGGTCCCTGCTGCTGGGTATGGCACTTGGTGCAGGTCTCGTTCTCGGCCTCGAGGGTGGCGGCGCCGGAGCCCTTGATGGCATTGCCCTCATGGACGTCGTGGCAATCGCCGCAGCTCATCTTGCCGTTGAGGACCTGGTGGGCGTTCGGCAGGCTGAACTCGCCGCGCTTCTCAACGTGGCACTTGAAGCAGGACTCGGGGGACTTGCCCGGATTGATGATGTGCTTTCCGTCGCCGGCCTTCACGTGGAGGCTGGCGGGACCATGGCAGGACTCGCAGGAGGAGATCTCCTTGCCATCGGGAGCGATGACGGAGAGGCGAGCATGTGAGGCATGGGCGAAGGAGTTGGACTTCTCCTCGTGGCAGGCAATGCACTCCTTGGCACCGACAAAAGTGGCGCCGGAAATCGCCGGAGCGGCCACTTGCGTTTGACCGCTCTGCGAGTTCATGCAGGCGGCGAAGAAGGCGCTCCAAACGATCAGAGCTGAGCTGAGGAACCAGGGTTTCGCGAGGTATCGGAGACCTTTGTTCATAGTTATTTAGGGTTTGCTGAAGCTGCCGGGAATCCGGCTGTAGGTGTACTTTTTCCCCGAAAAACGGGGGGGCTGATTTGCCAAATGCTGCGAACAAGCAGGTCTATTGCGATTGTAAAAAAATCCGACAATTACTTATAACCCGTTCTAACGACTAGCCAATATCTGCAATTGGGTAGGGTGAGGAAATGACAAGGGATGAGTAGCCATTTCGGCGGGATGGGAATTGCTTGCCGACTGACAGAATGCCGCTGTGCTGGCCTGAGATGAAAGTCCTGTCCGCCTCAATTCTCGCCTGCCTGCTCGTTGCGCTTTGTGGTTGCGCCACTTACAAGGCACGCGCCTATTCTGAAAAGGCCGTGGCGAGCTATTCCCGCATCTATGTCGTCAACAACCTGGACGATAATCACCATGTCGACAAGTTCATCGTGGCCGCCCTGATGGCCGAGGGCATCCAGGCGGAAAGCGGACCGGAAACCATGCAACCGGAGGGGACCGAGGTGCTGCTTTCGTACCGGGACGGCTGGAACTGGGATTTCTCGGAGCATCTCGTCGAGCTTCACATCCAGGTCCGCGACGCAAAGTACAACTACCTGATGGCAACGGCCAACTTCGACGGCCCGGTCACCATGAAGACCAATCCCGAGGCCGTGTGCCGCCGGCTGATCCGGGACATCCTGAAAGCCCCCCTACCCCGTCGCATCAAGCAGGATCCAGTGGCCAAGAAGCCCTGAAGGGCAAAAAGCCCTGCCACCTGGGAGGTCGCAGGGCCTGAAAGGGTGCGGCGGGACCTGGGGCGGCGTAAGGGAGTCCCAAGGTCGGCGGCGACGGGTCACTCCACGGTGACCGACTTGGCGAGGTTGCGGGGCTTGTCCACGTCGCAACCACGGGCCACCGCTATATAATAACTGAGCAGCTGCACGGGGATGCAGGAGATGATCGGAAGGGCTGCATCGTGGCATTCGGGAATGGTGATGACATCGTCCGCCAGGCCTGCCGGGAGTTCGCAGCCCTCGGTGACGATGGCGATGATCTTGCCCTTGCGCGCCTTGATCTCCTGCATGGAGGAAACGATCTTGTTGAAGATGTCGCCCTTCGGAACGAAGAACACGCTCGGGCACTCCTCGTTGATCAGGGCGATGGGCCCGTGCTTCATCTCGGCTGCGGGATATCCCTCGGCGTGGATATAGGAGATCTCCTTCAGCTTGAGGGCGCCCTCGAGCGCGATGGGGAAGAGGGAAAGGCGACCGAGGAACAGGAAGTCATTATACTTGGCGTAGCGGCTGGCGATTTCCTTGATGTGGGGCGCCTGCTCGAGGGTCTTGCGCACGAGCTCCGGAACGGCGCGTAGGCCCTGCACATAGGAGGCGCCGTCTGCATAGCTCATGTCGCGCATGCGGGCCACATAGAGTGCGAACATGGCGACGATCAGGAGCTGGGACGTGAAGGCCTTGGTCGAGGCCACGCCGATCTCGGGGCCGGCGTGCTGGTAGATGCCGCCGTCGGATTCGCGGGCGATGGTGGAGCCGACAACATTGCAGATCGCCATGACCTTGTAGCCCTTGCGCTTGGCCTCACGGAGGGCCGCCAGGGTGTCGATGGTCTCGCCGGATTGGCTGACCACGAAGAAGAGCACGTCGCGGTCGAGGGGGGCGTTGCGGTAGCGGAATTCGGAGGCGTAGTCGACCTCCACCGGGATGCGGGCGAAGCGCTCGATGAGGTGCTCGGCCACGAGGCAGGCGTGCCAGGCGGTGCCGCAGGAGGTGAAGCAATAGCGGTCGATCACACGGAAATCGGCAGCGGTGAGGTTGAGCCCGCCGAACTGGGCGGTGCTGCCGTCCTCGGAGAAGCGGCCGCGCATGGCGTTTTCGAGGGCGGCGGGCTGCTCGAAGATCTCCTTCTCCATGAAGTGAGCGTAGCCGTTCAGCTCCGCGTCCTTGATGGACCAGGTGATCTGGTCGACCACCGGTGAAACCTCGGCCTGGTCAACGGTGGTGATGCTGAATTCGTCCTTGGTGACGTGCACCAGCTCGCCGTCCTTGAGGTACACCACATTGCGGGTGCGGCTGACGAGGGCGGAGGCGTCGGAGGCGAGGATGAACTCGTTGTCACCCACGCCGAGCAGCAGCGGGGAGCCCTTGCGGGCGGCGACGATCTCGTCGGGGAAATCGACACACATGACGGCGATGCCGTAGGTACCCTCGATGTGAAGGAGGGCCTTGCGCACGCTTTCAAAGAAACGGCTGCGGGAATCGCTCACCGGCTCCTTGGCGTAGTGGTAGGCGATGAGGTTGCAGAGGACCTCGGTATCGGTCTCGCTCTTGAAGGTGTAATCCTTTGAAAGCAGGAACTTCTTGATCGACACATAGTTCTCGATCACTCCGTTGTGCACCAGGACCAGCTTGCCGTCAGAGCTGACGTGGGGATGGGCGTTGGCGTCGGTCACGCCGCCGTGAGTGGCCCAACGGGTGTGGCAGATTCCCGTCTTGCCAGTGAAGGTGAATTTGGCGGCCTCGCGCACCAGGGCCTCGACGCGGCCCACCTTCTTGGCGACGTTAAAACGACCGCCCTGCAGCACGGCTATGCCCGCGGAATCGTAGCCCCGATATTCCAGGCGCTTGAGGCCTTCGAGAAGGATGGATGCTGCCTTGTGTTTGCCAACGTAGCCGACGATTCCGCACATAGTAAGTATTGTATGAAGTGCCGATTATTTGGCTGGCGAAATCCACGGCGAGCACAAACCTAGCCCGGTCAGAGAAATACTTTCCCCAATGAGTAACGATCACCGTGTTTTGTCCGTAATCATGGGCGGGGGCCGCGGCACCCGTCTGTACCCCCTCACGATGGAGCGCTGCAAGCCGGCGGTCCCCCTTGCCGGCAAGTACCGGTTGGTGGATATCCCGATCAGCAACTGCATCAATTCCGGGATCAATCGTATCTTCCTGCTGACGCAGTTCCATACGGCCTCCCTGCACCGCCACATCCAGAGCACCTATCACTTTGACGCGTTCGGCGGCGGCTTCGTGGACATCCTGTCCGCGGAGCAAACCGAGACGACCACGGATTGGTATCAGGGAACGGCCGATGCCGTTCGCAGAAACCTGGTCCACTTCCGCACCTTTGGCCACGACCTCGTGCTCATCCTTTCCGGCGACCAACTCTACCGGATGGACTTCCGCAAGATCATTGAGCAGCACATCGCGACCAAGTCGGATGTGACGATCGCGACCATCCCCTTCCCTGTGTCGAAGGTGGAAGGCCTTGGCCTGATGAAGGTCAACGATGACCTGGAAATCAACCAGTTCGTCGAGAAGCCGAAGGATCCGGCCGTCATCAACAGCCTGGTGCTCAGCCCCACGATCGAAGCCAAGCTCAGCCCCTCCGAGGAGAAGCGCTGCCTGGCCTCCATGGGCATCTATGTTTTCAACCGCTCGGTGCTTGCCGAGGCGCTGGACAACAACATGAAGGACTTCGGCAAGGAGGTCATCCCGAGCCTGCTGGGCAAGAAGAAGCTCAGCTCCTACATCTTCGAGGGCTACTGGGAGGACATCGGCACGGTCAAGGCGTTCTTCGACACGAACCTGGACCTCGCCCAGCCGCTCCCCCCCTTCAACTTCTTCGATCCCGCCGGCAAGATCTACTCGCACTCGCGCCAGCTGCCGCCGGCAAAGATCAACCGCTGCATGATCGACCACGTGATGGTGAGCGAAGGCTGCATCATCACCGACAGCTCGCTGAAGCGCTGCGTGATCGGCGTGCGCAGCTACCTCGGTGAGGGATCCTCGCTTGAGAGCGTGGTGATGATGGGTGCGGACCTCTACGAATTCCGCGACAAGCCCACGGGCAAGGATGGAGCCTCCATCCCGCGCCTGGGCGTGGGCAAGAACTGCAAGATCCGCCACTCGATCATCGATAAGAATGCGCGCATCGGCGACAACTGCGTGCTCGACCCCGAGGGCAAGCCCGACGGCGTGTATGCGGGTGGCGCGGTGATCATCCGCGACGGCGTGCTGGTGGTGCCGAAGGGCACGATCATTCCGCCGAACACGGTGGTCTGAGCCAACGCGGAGGACCAGGTTTCGAAGGCGCCCCTCAAAGGGCGCCTTTTTTGTGGGTACGGAGACGCTGCTCTCAGGCCTTCTGGTCGGGTTCGGGCAGGGCTTTGCGAAAAGACAAGCCGATGAGCACGAGAGCGCCGACAACAATGAAGACGGAGTAGAAGGTGCCGCGGCTCAGCGAAAGGGGGCCGAACACAAAAAGGCTCGCGTCGGGCTCCCGAAAAAACTCGCAGAAAATGCGGGCGGCGGCGTACACGAGAAGGCACTCGCCGGCGAGACGACCTGGGGCGCGCGAGAGCGCAGGAGTGAACCAGAGACGCCACTGCACAAACAGGGCGAGGAGCAGGCCCTCCGTGGCGGCCTCGTACAATTGCGAGGGATGACGCGGGGGGATGAGGGCGAGGGGCATCGACGGAGGGGCGCTGAGGGGGAAGATCATGGCCCAGGACACGTCGGTGACCTTGCCCCAGAGCTCGCCATTGATGAAGTTCGCGATGCGTCCGAAGAGGATTCCAAAG
>JAHFTI010000185.1 GCA_023265535.1 Opitutaceae bacterium | reverse complement strand
ACCGAGATCATCACGAATCCGACGATGCTCTACATCGCCATCGGCATTCTTGGTGCCACGGTGATGCCTCACAATCTCTACCTGCACTCCTCCATCGTGCAGACGCGCCGCTTCGAGCAGACCGAGGCCGGCAAACGTGATGCCATCCGTTTCGCCACCATTGATTCGACCGTGGCGCTGATGTTCGCCCTCTTCATCAACGGCGGCATCCTGATCGTTTCGGCCGCCACCTTCCACGTCCAGGGTCGCACCGATATCGCCGAAATCAACGATGCCTACCTCTTGCTCAGCCCCATGCTGGGCGTGGGTATGGCAAGCACCCTTTTTGCCGTGGCGCTGCTCGCCTCCGGGCAGAACTCCACGCTCACGGGGACCCTGGCGGGCCAGATCGTCATGGAGGGCTTCCTGCACATCAGGCTGAAACCCTGGCTGCGCCGCCTGATCACCCGCTCCATCGCCATCATACCTGCAGCCATTGTTGCCGGCATGTATGGTGAGAGCGGGACCGCCAAGCTCTTGGTCCTGAGCCAGGTCGTTCTCAGCCTGCAGCTTCCCTTCGCCGTGGTGCCCCTGGTCCTCTTCACCAGCGACCGCCGCAAGATGGGGACCTTTGCCAATCCGCTCTGGATAAAGGTCCTGGCCTGGACCGTGGCGGTCCTGATCATTGTTCTCAACATGAAGCTGCTGCTGGATTTCTTCGGCGTCACGGGACAATGAGCCTGTCGTCTGCTCCTTGTTCCCGCGGCAGTCTCAGGCGACGGGCAGGGCTGGATTCCCGAAGGGGGGCCGGACTTCCAACATTCAGAGCCCCGTTCATTCCCGCCACTTGCGGTCGATAATCAGGTGAATCCGTTGCGGTTTCCCATGTCTTCCTTTCCCCTTTCCAGTCCCGCCCGAACTCTGTGTGCCGGACTGTTGTTGGCCGTGGGTGCCTGCTCCCTGCTGGGGCAGGCCACGGAATCGCCCGCCACCGTGGCACGGGGCGCCTGGCTGCTCGAGAGCGACCTCCTCTCGGTCGCCCATGAGCGCTGTTCCACCGACGACGGCTCCTACCTCAGCCGCAGCGTGCTCTGGGGGAATGTGCTGCTGAGCACGGGCGTGTCTGACCGCGTGGACGTGCAGGCCGGCTTCGATGGTTGGCTCGACGACAGCCCGGGCGGGGGCGAACCCTCCCGGCACGGCCATGGAGACGGAGTCCTGCGCATGAAATGGACTTTTGCAGGCAAGGATGGCGAAGGATTTGCCGCCGCCCTCCTGCCCCAGCTGCGTCTGCCCATCTCCTCCTCAGGCATGGGCGCTCATCGCCTGGAGCCGGGCCTTTTCGTCCCGCTCAGTCTTCCCTTGGGTGAAAAATGGTTCTGGGGTGGCATGATCGGTCTCGACAGCACCCGTGCCGACAATGGGGACTGGAATTTTTACTGGCAGGGAAGCAGCTACCTGTGCTGCACCCTCTCCAAGGCGCTTTCCGCCTACGCCGAGCTCACCGGCTCGGGCCCGTTCACTGCACCTCGGGTGCCCGCCTGGCAGGCTGGCCTTGGACTTGCCTGGCAGCTCAACCAGCGCCTGCTCTGCGAGGCAGCCTTGTACCGTGGCATCAACACCGGCGCCTTGGATTGGAACCCGGTGCTGCGCTTAAGTCTCTCGTTCTAGTCCTCCCGCTTTGTAAGGTATTCCCTGTTTTCGTAAGATCCTGAATACAGGGTTGATGCGGTTTTCAGGAAGTGGTGCCCAGCGTTAATCCTCTGGGGTTTGTGCCGATGTAGCACGCACGCGCAGCCTTGGAGAATCTCCTTACTCCTGGGGGGGGCCACCCCGCCCCTTCTTGCGCCCTCTTACTACCAGCCTATGAAACTCGGAACGAAGGTCATCACCTCGGCACTCGTCGCGGTCCTAGTCAGCCTCCTGATTTCGCTCTACGTGCAACGCGTGGTGCTCCGCAGCCAGGGAACCGAGATGGTCATGGATTCCATGCGTGGCATCCTGGTCGCAGGCGAATCGATGCGCGACAGCATTTCCCGGATGAACGAGCGGGGCGTCTTCAAGCGCGAGGAGATGGTTGCAGAGTTCCGTGCCAAGGGCGGTGAACTCAGGGACTCCGCCCTCTATTCGACCATCCCCGTCGTGGCTGCCTGGAACGCCATCGCCGTCGCTGCCAAGCACGAGGACTATGAATTTCGCATCCCTTCCTTCAATCCCCGCAACAAGAACAATGCCCCGTCCCCGGAGGAGGCCGAACTGTTGAAGGCCTTCGAGCAGGGGCAAATCAAGGAATACGCAGGGGTGGATGCCAAGCGCGGACTGATTGTCGTGGCCCGTCCGATCCGGCTTTCAAAGGACTGTCTTTCCTGCCACGGAGACCCCGCCACCAGCAAGACCGGCGATGGAAAGGACCCCATCGGCTTCAAGATGGAGAATTGGAAGGAGGGTGACATCCATGGCGCCTTTGTGCTCACCGTGCCGCTCAGCCATGTGGACGGGCATGCCACCCAGTCATTCGCCGATGCTGTTTGGCTGATCGTGCCCCTTTTTGCGGTTTTCGCCGTGTTGCTCTTCTTCGGCCTGCGCCTCAGCACTTCGCGTCTGATCCTTGGCCCCCTGGATTCCGCGATCGGCATCATCCGCGTGGACAGCGAACGGGAGGTGATCATCTCCTCGGAGATCGCCTCCGCCAGCACGAAGCTCGCCACAGCCGCCACCGAACAGGCCGCGTCCCTGGAGGAAACCAGCGCCGCCCTCGAGGAAATCTCGAGCATGACCAAGCGCAATGCGGAGAACGCCGAGGGCGCCCGCACGCTCGCCACCGAGACCCGCAAGGCCGCCGACACAGGCTCAGGCGACATGCAGGACATGATCAAGGCGATGAACGAGATCAAGACCGCCTCCGACAACATCGCCGCCATCATCAAGACCATCGACGAGATCGCCTTCCAGACCAACATCCTCGCCCTGAACGCAGCCGTCGAGGCCGCCCGTGCAGGTGAGGCGGGCGCAGGCTTTGCCGTCGTCGCCGACGAGGTGCGAGCCCTGGCCCAGCGCAGTGCCACCGCCGCGCGTGAGACCGCCGGCAAGATCGAGGATTCGATCCGCAAGTCCGAGCACGGCGTGGCGGTCAGCGCCAAGGTCAATGCAGGACTGGCCGAGATCGTGCAGCGTGCCCGCAGGATGGATGAGCTGGTGAACGAGATCGCGACCGGCTCCAAGGAACAGGCTCAGGGCATCGTCCAGGTCAACGAGGCCATCTCGCAGCTCGACCGCGTCACCCAGCAGAATGCGGCCACCGCCGAGGAGGCAGCCAGCGCCTCGAACGAACTCAGTGCACAGTCCACTGAACTGAAGGCCGCCGTGGGCCAACTCATCAAGGTGATCGGTGTCGCAGGTACCGTCGCTGCCGATCTCGACTCGCACAAGGGCTGAGGCCTGCTGTCATCTCCGCCCTCTTGCAAAGCCCCCGCCGCGACTCAAGCCGCCGGGGGCTTTTCCTTTCCCGTCCGCCCTGCCGTCACCCGCCACCCAGCCTGAAGCGCAGGTCGCGTATCATGGAGCAGCGCGGCAGGGCCTTGATCTTGGCCAGGATGCCGGCGCGTTGAAGCTGGAGATTGGAGTGCACCATCGCATGGGCGTAGACGATGTGCAGCACGTTTTTCTCATCCACCTTGAAGGGATGCGAGTACTGGGCGTTGGCGGGTCCCACGATGCCCGCCCATTGTTCGCGGATGCCGTCCTCGAGCGAGCTCTGGCCGATCTGGTGCTTGGACAGCAGCTCATCCATCAGCGGGGCCATGTCGCGCGTGGGGCGCCGCCTCATGCGCGTGGGTTCCCGGAAGGCCATGCCTCGCAGGTCGCCGATCAGCTCCTGCGCGAGGCGTGAGAAGTCATGCGGCTGCGGCGTCGCGCTTTTTTCCGGCTTGTTCATGCGTGCCCTGCTTCCTGCCTTCCTCAGGCCTTCTGCGAGCCCGTGTCCGACTGGCCGTCGTAGAGTTCCTTGTAGAGCGCGTTCTCCGCGTAGAGTTCGGAGTGGCGGCCCGACGCCACGATGCGGCCCTGCTCGAACACGAGGATCTTGGTGGCGTCGCGAATGGTGCTGAAGCGGTGCGCGATGATCAGCACGGTCTTGCCCTCCACGAGTTTCTTGAGGGCTTGCTGGATGAAGGCCTCGCTCGCAGTGTCGAGCGCGCTGGTGGCCTCGTCGAGGATGAGCAGCGGGGCGTTGCGCAGGAAGGCACGCGCGAGGGCGATGCGCTGCTTCTGCCCGCCGGAGAGGCGTCCGCCGCGCTCGCCGACCACGGTGTCGTAGCCGAGCCCGCCCTCGAGCGACATGATGAAGTCGTGTGCGAAGGCGTCGCGCGCCGCCTGTTCCACCTCGGCGCGCGTGGCGCCGGGGCGGCCCAGCAGGAGGTTGTTGTAGATGGTCTCGTTGAAGAGCACCGGTTCCTGGGAGACGATCGCGATGTTGCGGCGCAGGTCCGCCAGGCGCATGGCGCGCAGGTCGATGCCGTCGATGTTCACCGAGCCCGCTCCGACTTCGTAGAAACGTGCCACCAAGTTCGCGAAGGTGGACTTGCCGGCGCCGCTGGGGCCCACGAGCGCGCAGACCGTGCCCGCCGGAATCGAGACGGTGATCTCGCGCAGCACCTGCTCGTCCGCCTTGTAGGCGAAGCTCACCGCATCGAAACGCAGGTCGCCCTTCAGGCGCCCGACCGGCACGGGATCGACCGGATCGGCGATGGCGATGGCCTCGTCGAGCAGCTCGTCGAGGCGGTCGAGCGAGGCCTGGGCCCGTTTCACCTCGCTGTTGATGGCGGCGAGCTTCTTGACGGGCTCGTAGCTCATGTAGAGCGCCGTGACGATGGAGATGAAGGTGGGGAGCTTGAGGCCCGAGCCGTAGGCCAGACCGAGCGTGAGTGCGATGCCCAGGGCCGAGATGAATTCAATGGCGGGAGTGAGGGCCAGCGCATACTTGGCGATACGCATCTGCGCAGTGGCCAGCGAGGAGGCCTCCTTTGAGAAGCGCGCAGTCTCGTGCTGTTCCAGGCTGAAGGCCCGCACCTCGCGCGCTGCCGACAGGTTCTCCGAGAAGACACCCGTCACGGAGCCGATCTGGCCTTGGAGGGCTTGGGCGCGCTTGATGATCTTGCGCCCCACGTAGCGGACGGGCAGCACCGAAAGCGGAATGATGACGATGCAGGCCAGCACCACCAACGCCCCCTCGGAGTCCCAGGCGATCCACACCAGTGCACCCAGCGCGCCGATGAGGTTGAAGGGTTGCTTGATGCCGTCGTTTGCAAAGACGGTCATCGTGGTCTGCAGCTGCGAGGTGTCCGTGATACCGCGCGAGATCAGATCACCCGTGGACTGGCGTTGCAGGAAGGAGAGGGGCAGGAATTGGAGCTTGCGGAAGTAGTCGCTGCGCAGGGCCTCGAGGATGCGCACACCCGCCAGCTGCGTGAAGTAGCTGTTGCGGTAGCCGCTCCAGGCGCGCAGCAGGAAGAGCAGCGGGATGAAGGCGATGATCTGGTACACCATCGTCGACTCCAGGTCATGGTCGAAGATCGGCGGAAAGACGTATTTCACCAGCATCGGCAGTCCAAAGCCACTGCTTGCCGCGTACACCAGCGCATAGAAAAGGGCTGCGAGGATGGGCGCGCGCTCGGCCTTGAGGTACTTCAGGTAGGGACGGAAGCGTTGGAGCATGCGCGGTGTGGGTTGTGAGCCGGACACCACTCAAACGCTCCCGGGCGCAAGGGAAAGGCTTAAAATGGGCCTGCCGACTGCCGCCTGCTCAGCTCCGCATCGCGAAACTCTGCCTGGAATTGTCCTGCAGGAAGCTTTCGATCTCGGCGGCAAAGCTCTCGCCGTACTCGGCGCGCTTCTTTTCGCCCATGCCGAAGATGCCTTCCATCTCGGAGAGGCGGGTGGGGTACTCGCGCGCCAGCTGGCGCAGCGTGGCGTCCCCGAACACCACATAGGCCGGCACTCCCTTTTCGTCCGCCAGCCGCTTGCGAAGGAGCTTGAGGCGCGCGAACAGGATCTCGTCGCATTCCACCTCGCCCACGCGCGGCACGCTGCGCCTGGCCTTGGGCATGATCATGGGCTTGGTCAGCGTGATGGGGGCGCGGCTTCGCAGGATTTCCATTCCCGCCTCGGTCAGCTCCAGGGTGGGGTACTCGCCGTCTCCCTGGGCCACGTAGCCGAGGCGCATCAGTTCGCGCCCCGCGGCGATCCAGCCCGCCCGCTGCAGCTCGGTCCCGATACCATAGGTGCTCAGCTGGTCGTGCCCCCACTTGCGGATCTTCTCCGTGTCCGCCCCCGTGAGGACCTCGACGATGTGGTTCATGCCCGCCCCGAAGCGGCTCGCCTGGCGGATGCGGAAGACGCAGGACAGGAACTTCTGCGCCACCACCGTGCCGTCATAGGTCTCGCGAGGCTCCATGCAATTGTCGCAGGCCCCGCAATTGTCCAGGGGGAAGCTCTCGCCGAAATAGTTCAGCAGCGCCGAGCGCCTGCAGCCCGCGCTCTCCGCATAGCTGCTCACATGGTAGAGCTGCGCCTTCGCCACGGCGCGCTCCTTCTCATCCGTGATCTCGTCGATGAAATGCGTGTGCTTCGCAATGTCCCCGCCGCTGAAGAGCAGCAGGCAGTCGCCCGGCAGCCCGTCGCGCCCGGCGCGGCCCGTCTCCTGGTAATATCCCGCCAGGTTTTTCGGCAGGTCGTAATGGATGATCCAGCGCACGTTGGGCTTGTTGATGCCCATGCCGAAGGCGATCGTGGCGCAGATGATGTGGGTTTCGTCGCGCAGGAAGCTCTCCTGGTTGCGCGATTTCTCCTCGTTGCCCAGGCCGGCGTGGTAGGGCAGGGCGGAATAGCCGCGCGCCGCCAGCGACTCGGCAAGCCGCTCTGTCGTCGCCCGCGTCGAGCAGTACACGATGCCGCTTTCGTCCTCGCGGCGTTTCACAAAGTCCAGGATCTGCTTCAGCGGCTCATCCTTGGGGATGACCTTGTAGGTGAGGTTCGGCCGGTTGAAGCTCGCCGTGAACACCGCCGGATCGCGCAGCTTGAGGTGGCGGTGGATGTCCTCGCGCACCCGTTCGGTCGCCGTCGCGGTCAATGCCATCACCGGCACATCGGGAAGGAGTTCACGCAGTTTGGAGAGCTGACGATACTCGGGGCGGAAGTCGTGCCCCCATTGCGAAATGCAGTGCGCCTCGTCGATCGCCACTGCCGCGACATTCCAGGCCTTCAGGTTCTCCTGCCAATTGTCCAGCATCAGCCGTTCGGGCGACACATAGAGCAGGCGCCATTCGCCGCGGTGCAGGCCCGCCAGTCGTGAACGCGCCTCCGCTGCTCCCAGGCTCGAATTCAGGTAGGTCGCCGCCACACCTGCGGCCTGGAGCTGGTCCACCTGATCCTTCATCAGCGCGATCAGGGGCGACACCACGACCGTCAGCCCCTCGCGGTGCAGGGCCGGAATCTGGAAACACAGGGACTTGCCGCCGCCCGTCGGCAGCAGCGCAAACACATCGCGCCCGGCGAGCGACGCCTCCATGATGTCCCGCTGAAGCGGACGGAAGGAGGAGTAGCCAAAGGTGGTCTTGAGGGTGAGCAGCAGTTCAGGCACGGGAGGCGCAGAGCAAACGCGCCAAAGCCATTGTGGCAAGTGTTCTGCTGGTTTAAAAGGTAAAAAACATTTAACCGGCTCAGGCCTCTTCCGATACCCGGACAGCTAAAGCACGGCGGGACCCACAGATTGGGAGACTGGGGCCGGGCTTGGGGGGGGGGGGCGGGAAA
>JAHFTI010000184.1 GCA_023265535.1 Opitutaceae bacterium | reverse complement strand
CCGGGCCCGCTCCTGCCCGGAGTGCGGGGCCTCCGACGCGGATGGCTGGAGCGACGAGACCGACGCGGACGGCCTCGACCTGCCGGTCGGGGACGAGGACAGCGTGGCTGAGGGCAAGGACAGGCCGGAGCCCCCCTCCCAAGCCTTCAACATCATGGTAGTGGTGGTTCTGATACTCATCTTTACTGGACTTTGGTTTGTTTTCTGAGCCTGCCGGGAAGGCTGGGCTTGAAATGCGCCGCAAAGTCGCGACAGAGTGGACCCTTACCAGCTGGGCTCTCCCGCCCCGCTTCAAAGGCAACGCTGAAAACCACGATGTCCGAGAGCGCAACCCCATCAGAACTCGTAATCTTGCGTGAGCTGCTCGCCAATGAGACAGGCTTTGTCTCAGGCAGCGCGCTCGCAGCCAAGTTGGGGGTGAGCCGTGTCGCCATCTGGCAGCACATGGAGAAGCTGCGCACCCGCGGCTTCGGGTTCCAGGCCGTGCGAGCCCGCGGCTACCGGCTCAACCGCCGCCCCGCCACCCTTTCCGCCCCCTTCATCGAGGCGCTTCTCGCCAACAACGGCACCGGCTGCCGTGTGCTCCTGCTCGACGAGGTCGACAGCACCAACGACGAGGCCGCCCGCCAGCTCGCCGCCGGCGAACTCGCCCCCTTCGTCGTCATCGCCCGCAGCCAGACGCGCGGCCGCGGCCGTTTCGGCCGACAATGGCAAAGCGCCAAGGTGGGCAACCTCTACGCCAGCTTCGCTTTCCGTCCGCAGCTGCCCCCGGGCCGCATGCAGACCTTCACCCTCTGGATGGGCGTCGTCATCTGCGACCTCGTCGCCTCCCTCTGCACCAGCGCCCCCGGTCTCAAGTGGCCGAATGACCTGCTCTTCGACAACAAGAAGGCCGGCGGCATGCTCACCGAGGCGCGCATGGACTCCGACACCATCCGGGACCTCATCTTCGGCATCGGCCTGAATGTCTCGACCGCCGGGGAGGCCCTCCCGGAGGAGATCGCCGCACGCGCCACCTGCCTGGCCGCACACGCCACGGAGTCGATCGACATCAACCGTTTCACCGCCGCCCTGATCACCCGCGTCAACAGCGCCTACCAGGCCTTCCTCGACGGCACCTTCCGCGACACCTTTGCGGACCTCTGGAACCGTTTCGACCTCCTGCGCGGCCGCCAGATCGCGGTGCTCCAGGGGGAGACGCGCGTCGCAGGTATCGCTTCCGGCGTGGATGACGAGGGAGCCCTGCTCCTTCGCGACGAGGCGGGCAGGCTCCAGCGTTTCCGCGCAGGCGAGGTCAGCATCGACAAATCCACCCTCTGAGCGGGGGCTAGGATTTGAATTGTGCCGCAAGCTGCAGGCACTGATTGTGCAGGGGAATTCATGAACGAACCTGAGACACCCGCCATCGAAGTGCGCAACCTGGTGAAATCCTACGCCAAGGTGAACGCGGTCAATGACGTCTCCTTCAGCGTGGCCAAGGGCGAGATCCTCGGCTTCCTGGGGCCCAACGGTGCAGGCAAGTCCACGACCATGCGCATCCTGACCGGATACCTGGCCGCCAACTCGGGCTCCGTCCACATCTGCGGCTTCTCCGTCGCCACCCAGTCCGACCAGGTCAAGCGCCTCATCGGCTACATGCCCGAGAACAACCCGCTCCCCGAGGACATGCGCGTGAGCGAGTACCTGTATTATCGCGGCCGCCTCAAGGAGATGTCCCGCAAGCAGCTGGGTCACCGCATCGACGAGGCCCTCGAACTCTGCGACCTGAAGCGTGTCCGCCATCGTATCATCGGAAAACTCTCCAAGGGCTTTCGCCAGCGCGTGGGCATCGCCGAGGCCATCCTCGCCGAGCCCCCCGTCATCATCATGGACGAGCCCACGATCGGCCTGGACCCGCACCAGATCCTCATCGTGCGCGACCTCATCGCCCGCCTGCGCGGCCGCATGACGGTGATCATTTCCAGCCACATCCTGCCCGAGATCGAGATGAGCTGCGACCGCGTGCTCATCATCAACTCCGGCCGCATCGTCGCCCAGGGCACCCCCTCCGACCTGCGCCGCGAGATCCTCGGCAAGTCCCTCTACGACCTGGAGGTCTCAGGACCCATGGCCGACCTGCCCGCCTTCCTGCACGGCGTCGACACCTCGCTCAGCATCGACGTCGCCGGCGACGCCAACCGCGAGGGCTTCCATGCGGTGCGCCTCACCAGCTCCAAGGACGAGGATCTGGGAGAAGCCCTGCTCTCCGCCTTCGCCCGGCAGGGCAGCCTGCGCGTGCGTTCCCTGGCGCGCGCCCACCCCACGCTCGAGGACGTCTTCCTCGCCGCCACGCGCCGCTCCTGGGACACCGTGGACAAGTCCGGCGCCGCCGGCGAGGCCCCCGCCGCCCCGTCCAACGGGTCGAACGGCGCCCAGAAAAAAGCCCCCTGACCTTACCGCGACATGCGCCATTTTCTCACCATCCTGGGCCATGAGGTCCGCATGCTGCTCGTCAACCCGAGCACCTACATCGCCGCGGTCCTCTTCCTCGCGGTCATGGGCTTCGTCTTCACCTCGCTGCTCAACAGCTTCAGCAGCTCCGTGCAGGAGAGCTCGCCCGCCTTCATGTTCTTCCAGAGCTACCCCATCCCGGTGCTCTTCATGGTGCCGCTGCTCACCATGCGCTGCCTCGCCGAGGAACGCCGCCTGGGCACCATCGAGACCCTCCTGACGACCCCCGTGAGCACCACGGAGGTCGTGCTCGGCAAGTACTCCGCCGCCTACCTGCTCTACATCGCCCTCTGGGGCTCCACCACCGGCTTCTTCTACCTGCTGCACAGTTTCTCGGACGACAACCACCTGCTCGACCAGGGCCCCCTTATCGGCGGCTATGCCTTTGTGGCGGTGTCGGGCCTGCTCTTTGTCGCGGTCGGCGTCTTCGCCAGCGCGCTTTCGCGCAATCAGGCGGTGGCCGGCATCCTCAGCTTCGCCCTGCTCTTCGCCCTGCTCGTGGGCGTGCAGTATCTCCCGCAGGTCGCCTTCCTCCAGGGCGAGAACTTCGAGGGCTTCCGCTCCATCGTCGAGGCCGCCCGCATCGACGTGCATTTCCGCGACTTCTGCCGCGGCATCATCGACACCCGGCAGATCTTTTTCCACCTCAGCGGCACCGCGCTGATGCTCATCCTGAGCATCCTCAGCGTCGAGGCCAAGCTGCTCCACAGCTGAGCCCACCGCACCCCCGCCATGCATCTGGAAAGCTTCCGCGCCGTCCGCTGGATCCGCACGATCAACCTCGTGCTCCAGGCCATCCTGGTCCTGACCCTCTTCGCCGGCCTCAACATCGTCGCCGTCCACTACTCCTGGCGCCACGACCTCACGCGCAACCACCGGCACACCCTCTCGCCCGAGACCAAGTCCTACCTGGAGAACCTCAAGCGCCCCGTGCGCGTCGTCGTCACCCTCGGCGACAACTACCAGGACCCGGATGTCGTGGCCGACGTGAAGGGGATCCTGCGCGAGTACGCCTTCGCCTCCGCCTCCTCGGGCCACCCGATCAGCGTCGAGTACCTCGACCCCTTCCTGCGCCAGGCCGAGGCCGAGGCGCTCGGTATCCGCGAGACGAATACGATCTTCTTCCTGTGCGGCGACCGCCGCCGCGGCGTGCGCCCCGAGGAGCTCTACCGCCTGGAGGCGGGCGACAAGCGCGAGTTCCTCGCCGAGCAGGTCTTCACGGCGGCCCTGCTGGACGTCTCTTCCCTCGAGCGCAGCAAGCTCTACTTCCTGACCGGCCACGGCGAGCTCCAGCCCGACGAGGTGTCCGCCACGCGGGGCCTCTCCGTGCTGCGCGACGAGTTGCGCATCCGCAACTTCTCCATCGAGACCCTCGACCTCACCCACGCCAAGCGCGTGCCCGACGACGCCGCCCTCGTGGTCATCGCCGGCCCCGACCGCATCGAGCCCTTCGCGGAGGAGCAGCTGCGCCAGTACATGCGCGACCGCGCCGGCCGCGTGCTGCTGCTGCTGACCCCGCGCGTGAACCACGGCCTCACCGACCTGCTCCTGGACTGGGGTGTCCTGCTCGGCCACAACGACATCATCGTCGACAACAACCCCGAGAACATCACGCCCGAGGGCAACCTGCGCATCCCCGGCTTCTACGAGCACCCCATCACCCAGACCCTCACCAGCCACAAGCTGCCCGTGCTCGTCGGCTATGCGCGCAGCGTCGCCCCCGTCCCAGGCCGCAACGCCCGCACGGGCATCACCACCACGATCCTCGCCGCCGCCTCCGAGACCGCCTGGGGCGAGACCAGCAACTCCCTCTCCGAGGCGGGCCCCGGCCCCGGCGACATCCGCGGCAACAAGCGCCTCGCCATCGCCATGGCCTGCGAGCGCGTGCAGGTGCGCGACAACCTCCGCTTCAGCGTGCGCGGCGGCCGCCTCGTCGTCATCGGCTGCTCCGACCTCGCCGTCAACGGCCGCATCTCGGGCAGCCCGGGCAACCTCGCACTCCTGCTCAACGCCGTGAACTGGACCGTCGACCGCGACGCCCAGCTCGCCATCCTCCCGCGCCCCATCGACAAGTTCCAGCTCTCCCTCAGCCAGCAACAGCTCTCGCGGCTGAACCTTGCCCTGCTCTTCGGTGTCCCCGGCCTCGCCGCCCTGCTCGGCATCGCCGTGTACTGGACCCGCCGCTCCTGACCCTCTCCCGCCATGCGTACCAAAGTCACGCTCGCCCTCCTTTTCCTGAACGTCGCCCTGTTCTTCTTCATCTTCTACATCCGCCCCGACAGCGACCAGGGCGGAAAGGGGGAGGACCCCAGCCGCCTGGTGCTGCCCTCGGCCGCCTCCGACGTGCGCCAGCTTGAGATCACGGTCGGCACCGAGACCACGCGCCTCGTGCGCCGCGGCGAGCAGTGGACCCTCTCCGCCCCCATCGACTGGCCCGCCAATCCCCACGCCGTGAGCCACATGCTCACCGAGCTCCAGTCGCTCAAGCACGAGACCTCCTTCACCGTCGCAAGCCTCGCGCAGAACAAGCTCTCGCTCGCCGACTACGGCCTCGAGAAGCCCGCCATGTCGGTGAAGCTCACGACAGCCCAGACCAACCCCGGCGAGGAGCCCCGCAGCTACACCCTGCTCATCGGCAACACCACCAAGGTCGAGAACCGCCTCTACCTGCTCTCCGCCGACGGCACGCGCATCCACGTCGTGTCCCGCAGCCTGGCCGAGAGCCTCACCCTGCCCCTCGACCAGCTGCGCGCCTCCGCCCTTTTCACCATCCCCGACTTCGAGGTCCGCAACTTCACCATCCAGCCCTCCGCGGCCGTCTCCGCCCGCACCCGCATCCGCCGCGACGGCACCCGCTGGACCATGGAAAACCCGGTGCAGACGCGCGCCAACGCCACGGCCGTGCGCACCGCCCTCGCCCAGCTCGCCGGACTGCAGATCGACACATTCATCTCACAGCCCCTCTCCCCCGAGCTGAGCCCCTCCTCCGCCACCTCCCTGCGCATCGCCCTCGAGGGCAACAATCGCAGCGAAACCCTCCTGCTCGGCGCCCCCGTCCCCCGCGAAGGCGGCCAGCCCTCCCGCGCCTTCTACGCCCAGTTCGAGTGGAAGATCGACGGCGAGCGCAAGAGCGCCGTCTTCACCGTCACCCTTCCCCAGGCCCTCCTGGAGACCCTGCGCAGCGCCCAGGAGCGCCTGCGCGAGACGCGTATCCTCGATCTGGATACAGCCGCACTCAGCTCCATCAACCTGCGCGCCCCCGGCCAGCCCGACCTCACCCTCCAGCGCCTCGACTCCGCCACCCCCGGCGAGGGCGAACGCTGGCAGCTCGTGCGCCGCATCGGCGACGCCGCGCCCACCACGGTCCCTGCCGACCCCGCGGCCGTGAGGAACCTCGTCGGCCAGCTCGTCCTCCTCAACGCCAGCCGCTTCGTGACCGACGCCCCCGGCTCGGCCGACCTCGAGTCCTGGGGCTTCAACAATCCCGAGCGCACCATCGTGCTCCAGTCGGAGGAGGTCCTGCCGGCCCGGCCCGCCACCTCGCCCGCCTCTCCCGCCACGCCCCCGGCCGTGCCCCAGTCGGTCACCCTCCAGCTCGGCCTCGGCGCCGACCGCGCCAACAAGGCCTATGCCCGCCTGACCGCCGCCCCCTATGTCTATGAGGTCGAGGGGGAGATCCTCACCCACACCCGACCCGACCCCCGCCTCTGGCGCGACCGCCGCCTGCAGGACCTCCCCGCCGGCGCCCGCATCTCGGCCCTGCGCATCACCGACCTCGCCACCGGCGCCACCGCCGCCGAATGCCGCTTCCCCGCCAGCGCGGGAGCCCCCGTGGCCGAGGCCGCCGGCAGCGACGAGACACGCGCCGCCTGGTCCGCCCTCGCCGCCTCCCTGCGCGGCCTGAGCGCGCGCAGCTTCATCGCCGAGCATTACGCGCCCACCTTCACCGTCACCACCGGCGAACACACCTGGAAATACCGCCTCGCCATCGAGGT
Source organism: Opitutaceae bacterium (assembly GCA_023265535.1). Lineage (GTDB taxonomy): Bacteria > Verrucomicrobiota > Verrucomicrobiia > Opitutales > Opitutaceae > MWDT01. The sequence continues at coordinate 1,321 of JAHFTI010000184.1, read as the reverse complement.
CACCCTGCAGACCGGCGCCGGCGAACAGGTCAGCACCCAGGAACTCGACCTCTCCGAGCGCCTGGGCGGCACCCTCACCGTGGCCGGCTCCGCCAAGCTCGACGCACTCTTCGAGCTCGAGCAGCCCCTCGTCGACGCCCTCTGGACCATCCTCTACAACGCCTCCAAGGGCACCACCCTCCCCGCCGGCGCCCCGCCCAGCTTCACCCAGCCCGCAGTCGAGCAGGTCCCCGTCACCACGCCCTTTTCCGCGCCTGCCGCGGCCGCGCCCGCAGCCCAGCCCGCCACCGGCGTCCCCGCAAAGTCGGAGGCGCCCCTGGCTCCCGTCGAGGCCCCCAAGGGTCCGGATACGCCCAAGCCCGTGGAGCCGCCGAAGGCCCCCTGAGCCCTCGTCATGCGCTTCTGGCCTACACTGTGCAGGATCGGCGGCCGGTTCTGCCTGGTATGCGTCGGACGACTCCTCCTCTGGTCGTTCTGGCTCTTCATGTGCGTCGTGCTCGGGCTGGGCATCTGGGTGGCAAGCACCCCGCAGCTCAGCCTCCCCAAGCCCCTGCTCAGGCACCTGGAAAACCATCTCTCCGCCGAGGGGCTCGAGATCCGCGTCGGCGGCATCGTGATCTCGCCCAACGGCCAGCTGCTCGTCTCCGACCTGCGCGTCCATCTCGCCGGCTTTGAGGACCCCATCCTCCGCATCGAGCACGCCCGCACCACGGTCAATCCATGGGCCGTGCTCGCCGGGCGCGCCGGCGCCCACAGCCTCGAATTCTCGGGCACGGACCTCGTGCTCCCCGCACAGATCTCCCCCACCGGCACCTCGCAGCCGCTGCTGGAGGACATCGACGCCCACCTCTCCTACGGCGACCATCGCCTGGACATCCACCGTCTCAACGCCCGCTGTGCCGGCCTGAGCCTGCGCGCCTCCGGCGCCCTCAACGATTCCTCGCTCCGCCACAATCCCTCCGCCCCCCGCGAGCCCCTCGGCCCCCAGCTGCTCGCCCACCTGCGCCAGGCCGCCGCCTACTACCCAAGGCTGCGCCAGCTCGGCAAATGCTGGCTCGAGCTGGACCTCAGGCCCGATGCCGCCTGCATCGCCTTCGCCACCGCCAAGGCCGGCCTCACCGAATTCCGCCTCGAGGCCCCCGCCCCCATCGAGGCCGGCTCACTCACCCTCGCCTGCACACCGGTGCCCCTGCGCCCCCGGGCCCCCTTCACCCTGGAACTCCGCGCCGGCCTCGCCCGCCTCAGCACACCCAAGGCCTCCGCCGAGGGGCTCCGCGCCCTGCTCCGCGCCACGATCGACCCCGCCGCCCCCGCCGCCTCG
>JAHFTI010000183.1 GCA_023265535.1 Opitutaceae bacterium | reverse complement strand
GCGCATGCCGCGGTCCACCAGCCACCGCACCAAGCCGCCAATCCACAACGGGGCGGACGAGGAGATGGGCAGGTAAACACCCACGGCGAAGGCGAGCGAGGGGATGCCCGAGAGCTCCAGTGTGAGCGCGATCATGACACCCAGCAGCACCAGCGCCCAGGGGAGCTTGTGGTCGAGGATTCCCTTGATGATGTAGGAGACCAGGACCGCCTTGGGGGCGTCGAGCTTGGTGACCTTCGAGCCATCGGGGCGCTCGTTGTAGTTGCCGTTGATTCCGGGGTCGACGAACCAGACCGCCTTGCCCTGGGCGTCGACGAGGTACTTGCCCTCGGGGCCGCCGACGGAGTCTGTCTTGTGCCAGACGAGGTAGCTGTTCGGGTCGGTGTCGGCCTGGGGTTTCACGAGCATCTCGCGGGTCTTGAGCGCGGAGACGTCCGTGACGATCGGCGTGGGGCTGAGCTTGCCGGCCGGCACATAGACGGTGCCGTTGTCATTCAGGGTCATGAGAATGGGGCCGAGAATGAGGGCGGAGGCCAGGGCGCCGATGAGGATGGCGATCTGCTGCAGGCGCGGTGTGGCGCCGAGCAGGAAGCCCGTCTTGAGGTCCTGCGAGGTGGTGCCGCCGTTGGAGGCGGCGATGCACACGATGGCGCCGACCGAGAGGGCGGTGACGTAGTAGGTGCCGCCCGTCCAGCCGACCAGCAGGAAGATGAGGCAGGTGAGCAGGAGCGTGGCCACCGTCATGCCCGAGATCGGGTTCGAGCTGGAGCCGATCTCGCCGGTGAGGCGCGAGGAGACGGTGACGAAGAGGAAGCCGAAGAGCACGACGAGCAGCGCGCCCAGGATGTTCATGTGCAGGGTGGGGATGCTCACGATCGCCGCGAGCAGCAGCACGATGCCGCCGGCGACCCACTTGATGGAGAGGTCGCGGTCGGTGCGCGGCACGGAGGCCTTTGTATCCACGTTTTCATTACGGCTGGCGCGCACGTTGCGCAGGCCGGCGCTCAGGCCGTGCCAGATGGTGGGCAGGGAGCGCACGAGGCTGATGATGCCGCCCGCCGCCACGGCGCCCGCGCCGATGTAGAGGATGTAGGCGCTGCGGATCTGGTGGGCGCCCATCTCGGAGATGGGCACGGTGCCGGGGGCGAGGGGGCCGGGGATGGAGTCGCCGAAGAACTTGATGAGGGGGATGAGCACCAGGTAGGAGAGCACGCCGCCCGCGCACATGATGGCCGAGACGCGCGGCCCGATGATGTAGCCCACGCCGAGCAGCTCGGGGGAGATCTCGCTGGCGACGGAGCCCGCCTTGAGCGGGGCGCCGAAGACCTTCTCCGGGACGTCCTTCCAGCCCTTGAAGGCGACCATGGCGGTCTTGTAGAGCAGGCCCAGGCCGAAGCCCGCGAAGATGACCTTGGCGCCGGTGGCGTTGCCCTGGCTGCGCTTGGCTGCCTCGGCTCGCTCGGCCTTGGCGGAGCTGGAGGAGGCCTCGTGGCAATCCTCGGAGGCGCCCGCCTTGAGCAGGGCGGCGCAGGCGGTGCCCTCGGGGAACTTGAGGATGCCGTGTTCCTTCACGATCAGCGCGCGGCGCAGCGGAATCATCATGAGGATGCCCAGCAGGCCGCCGAGCACGCCCACCAGCAGCACGCGCGTGAGCTCCAGGTCGAAGCCCAGGATCATGATGGCGGGCATCGTGATGCCCACGCCGAAGGCAATGGACTCACCGGCCGAGCCGGCGGTCTGAGAGATGTTGTTCTCCAGGATGGTGGCGTCGCGCATGCCCAGCTTTGAGAGGCCGCGGAAGAGGGCCAGCGAGATGACGGCGACCGGGATGGAGGCGCTGACCGTGAGGCCCACCTTCAGCACGAGATAGAGCGAGGAGGCGCCGAAGACCATGCCCAGGAGGGTGCCGGTCAACACGGCCCTCCACGTGAACTCGGGGAGCAGGGAGGAGGCGGGGATGAAGGGTTCGAATGCCGGGGGACGGGTGGAATCGGCCATGATTTTGCTGCTGTTTAATGCGGATTACCCCGCGGCACAGCAAGCCTGTTGCCAAGCTGTCTTTGTCCCCGCCTATTTCCTCAGGCCGTGGCCGTGTCTTCCTGGTTGCGGGTGCGTGCCTGCAGGTTGAGCGGCAGTCGGATGCGGAAGGTGGTGCCCTTGCCCAGTTCACTCTCGGCCCAGGTGCGGCCTCCGTGCAACTGGCAGATGTGTTTCACGATGCTCAGGCCCAGCCCGGTGCCCCCCGTCTCGCGCGAGCGGCCCTTGTCCACGCGGTAGAAGCGCTCGAAGAGGTGGGGAAGGTCCGCGGCCGGGATGCCGGGGCCGTCGTCGCGGACGCTGATCTCGATCTCGTCCCCGTGGCGGTGCAGCCCGATGGAGATGGTCGAGCCGGCCGGGGTGTATTTCAGAGCGTTGTTGAGGAGGTTCTCAAAGACCTGCGTGAGCTTGAGCGGATCCGCGAGCAGGTCGGGCAGGACCGGGTCGTGCGTGAATTCCAGGGTGTGCGCGCGTGCGGCCGGACGGCTGCGGTAGTCCTCGACGATGGCCGCGGTGAAACTGATGGGCTTGAGGCTCTCGCGATGCACGGTGGCACCCTTGGCCTCGAGGCGGGACAGGCTGAGGAGGTCCTCTAGCAGCAGGTGCAGCCGTTCGCCGTGGCGGTGGATGGTGCGCAGGAACTGCTCCCTGTCGGCCTCGCTCATGTCGCGGTGTCCCTCCAGGAGGGTCTCGGCATAGCCCTTGATGATGCTCAGCGGCGTGCGCAGTTCGTGCGACACATTGGCCACGAAGTCCTTTCGCACCGATTCCAGCTGCTTCTGGCGGGTGACGTCATGGAGCACGAAGAGCGCCCACTCGGCGGGTTTTCCGTCGAGCGAGGGGATGATGGTGCCGGTCGCCTGCATCCAGATCGAGTCCGTGTCGGTGAGGAATTCCATCTCGGTCTGGGGCTTCGAACGCCCCCTGCGCAGCTCGTCCACGAAGGTCTGGAAGTCGCGGCTGTGAAGCACGGTCTCGACGCGCTCACCGATGATGTGCTGCGTCTGGGGAAAGAGGGTGTGCAGCGCGGAGTTCGCCATTAGCACGTAGTTGTCGGGGTCCAGGATGAGGACGGCCTCGCGCAGGGTTCCCAAGGTGGCCTGCAACTGGGCGAGCTGACCGGAGCGCAGCTGCTGCAATTCGGCGTTTTCGCTGATGATGCTGTTGGTGGCCTCAGCAAGGGCGTCCCAGCTGGTCTCGCCCGTCTCCGGCTGGCGTTCCTGGAGGAGCAGGCGGCGCGCCCTGACGGTGCGGTTGAGCAGGCGCAGCCTGGAGCGGTGCTGCTGAAGCCTGTAGAGGGCCCACAGCAGCGCCAGGGACAGGCCGATGAGGGCCGCCACCATCATGACTGGGCGACCTTGCGTTCGGCGAAGCGGTAGCCCACGCCGCGGATCGTCTCGATCCAGTCGGCCTCGTCGCCGAGTTTCTCGCGCAGGCGGCGCACGTGGGTGTCGACGGTGCGCGTCTCGATCTCGGTCTCGTAGTTCCAGACGTTGATGAGCAGGTGCTCGCGCGTCTGCACGCGGCCGCGGCGTTCCATGAGAAGGCGCAGCAGCTTGAATTCGGTGGCGGTGAGCTCGATGGGCTTGCCGTGCACGCTCACCTCGTGGCGCTCGATGTCGATGTCGATCGCGCCGTGCTGGAGGCGCCTGACGGCCACGGGCTCGGGCTCGCCGGCGCGGCGCAGGATGGACTGGATGCGCAGGATGAGTTCCTTCGGGCTGAAGGGCTTGCAGACGTAGTCGTCGGCTCCCACCTCGAGGCCCTGGATGCGGTCGGCCTCCTCGGACTTGGCGGTGAGGAAGATGACGGGCACGGCCTTGAGCTTGGGGTCGGCGCGCAGCATGCGGCAGATCTGGATGCCGTTCAGGTCGGGCATCATCACGTCGAGGATGACCAGGTCGGGCAGGAAACTGCGCGCCACGCCGATGCTCTGGTTGGGGTCATTGACCGCCTCGACCGCGAAGCCCTTGGCCTTGAGGTTGAAGCTGAGGAGGCTGGTGATGTCCGCCTCATCATCGATGACCAGGATCTTCTTCTGTGTCTGCTCTGCCATGGAATCGTAACTAGCCTTTCTCCTCGGTCAGGGCTAGGTCAAATCCCGGCCGTTTCACAAATGTTACAGACCTTCCCGTCCTCTTTTGGTGTTGAGATGGGGCGGGGCAGGCAATGGTGTGTGCCACATGACCGTTGCCCAACGCCTGCTGGCGCTTTCCACTCTCTTCTGCTTCCTGCTGAGCCTCATCATCCATGTGGCGACCTTCACGGGCACCGCCTTCTACGGTGTGATTTTCTTCAGCCTGGCGATCATGTTCATGTGGCTGCTGCTGTTCCTGATCTTCCCGCTGGTGATCTGGCAATGGCGCAAGATTCCGCGCCGCAACCTGGTCTCCGAGATCTTCGCCTCGGTGCCGCGTTGGATGAAGATCGCGACGGGCTGTCTCTTTGTCTATGTCTTCATCAACTTCGGGCTCAGCATGCACGAGCTGGGTGGCGGGAGCCCGGTCAAGCTGCCCGACGGGCGCCTGGTGATCGAGAAGTCCGGCCAGATCCTGCGCGTGCTCAGCGCCGAGGAGTTTGCCAACGCCAGCGCGATGTCGGTGCGCGTGGTGAGTGCGGAACTGCTCGCCTTCTACGGCCTGGCGCTGATTGCGCTGCGCGCCTTCCACATCAAGAACAGCACGATGATGGCGACCGCCAAGGTGCGCGGCCGCTGAGATTGTCCCGCCTCAGGGGCGCCAGGCGCGGGGCTTGCCTGTCCTGCGCAGGAAAAGTTCCGGCTCGGCCTCGCCGTACATCTCGGGCTCCTCGGACCTGGGCTGGGCGGCAGCCTTCGAAGGCTGCTCCTTCGCCTTGGCCAAGGGCGCCTTTGCCTTGTGGGCGGGGGCCTTCGCGGTGCCCCTGTGCGTGGCGGGCTGCGGCTTTGTATCCGGCTTGGCACTACCTGCCTTGGGCGTCTTGTTCGCCTTGGTCGGTGAGGCCGCCTCCGGTGCCACGGGCGTTTCCTGCTGCTGCTGTTCCTCCTCCGGCTGTTCCTCGGTCGTGTCGGCTTCCTCCGCGTCGTCGGCCCTGGCCTTGCGGGGCTTGGCGGCCATCTGGTTGTGGATCAGCTGGAGAATCTCGCCGCGGCCGGCACCGTCCTTCGAGGAACTGGTGATCAGGGTGGGGGGCTCTAGGTTGAGCTCCTTGAGGACCTCGAGGAAGGCGGCGATGCTCCTGCGCGTGGCGGTCGGTGACTGGCGGTCGGTCTTGGTGAAGATGATGGCGTGGGGCAGGGCGCACTCGTGCATCCAGCGCAGGAACTGCATGTCGATCTTCTGCGGGGGCAGCATGGAGTCGATCAGCACGAAGGTGCAGCGGAGCGCCTCGCGCTTCTCGAGGTAGTTGGCCACGGCGAGGCTGAAGTCGGCGCTCTCCGTCTTGGACACCTTGGCGTAGCCGTAGCCGGGGAGGTCGACCAGGTGCCACGACTCGTTGATGCAGTAGAAATTGATGAGGCGGGTCTTGCCGGGGGTGGCCGAGACCTTGGCGAGGTCGCGCTTTTCGGTGAGCAGGTTGATCAGCGAGGACTTGCCCACGTTGGAGCGGCCGATGAAGGCAAACTCGGGGCGCACCGGGAATTGGGGGCAGGACTTGAGCTCGGTGGCACTGGTGACAAAGACGGCCGATTTGATTTTCATGCGGTAGAGGTTTGCTGCCCTTCGGCACGCCCAGGCGCAACCCGTAATCGGGGGAGCTTTCGCCGTGGCGGGAAGGCTGTGTCGTAACCCTATTTAGACAAGGCGGTTGGCGCTTATTGCGTGTTTCCTGCACTTTTCGCTTGAGCTATATATCCGTATTTGCTCATATACTCGTATGAAACTCGAATCCTACATCCGTATCTTTGCCGGCGTCATGATCCTGATCAGCGTTGCCCTGACCCATTTTGTGAGTCCCTGGTGGCTGCTTTTCACGGTGTTCATCGGCCTGAACCTGATCCAGTCCGCAATCACGGGCTTCTGCCCGCCGGAGATCGTCCTGCGCAAGCTGGGCATTGGCACCGAGTGCTGCGCCAAGGGTGAGGGCAAGGATGGCAAGTGCTGCTGAGCCCGTTGCCCGTATCCAAACGCTCATTACGCGCGCCACCCGCCCCGCCATCCCCCACCACGGACACGGTCAACCTGCCATGCCAACATTTCTCCGGCTTCTGCTTCCCGTCCTAATTGGTGCTGGCCTTGGAGCCCTTATGGGTTACTTTGGTCAGTGCACCTCAGGCACTTGTCCCCTCACCTCGACCTGGTGGCGGGGCGCCCTCTATGGAGGCTTCCTTGGTCTCCTTCTGACGCTCAGCCATCGTTCCTCCTAATGGGTGGGCAGGCGGCCTTGCCCAGCCCCACGCAACGCAGTTTTTCCGATCATGTCAGCATTTCGCACCCCCTCCCTCCTCGCGCTCGGTGCCCTCCTGATCTCCGCGCTGCAGCTCCAGGCGGGGACCTGGACCCTGGACCAGGCCCTGGCCGCAGCGCGCCAGAACAATCCCGATGTGAGGCTCGCCCGCCTGCGCATCGAGGCGGCGCAGGCCATGGAACAACAGGCAGGCGCGGGGGCCCTGCCCCAGGTTTCGGTCAGCGGAGGCTATTCGGCGAGCAATCGCGCGATGCCCGCCTTCGGCTCCATCCTGAATCAGCGCGCGTTCAATCCCACCCTCGATTTCAATCGCCCGGGCACGGTCGATGATCTCTCCCTGTCGGGCACCGTGAGCTACTCCCTTTACAGCGGCGGGCGGGTGACTGCCGGCCGCAATGCCGCCCGCGCCGGTCTCCAGGCTGCCGAGCTCGACTCCCAGGCAGCGGAACAGCAGCTCAGCGCCGCAGTCGTGCGCGCCTACCTTTCCGTGCGTCAGGCACGTGAGGCCTTGGCGGCGGTTGAGGCAGGCGTGAAGGCCCAGGAGGCTTCCCTCGCCGTGGCTCAGGCCCGTTTTGATGCCGGTCAATTGCTGAAGGCCGACCTGCTTAACCTCGAGGTCCAGGTCGCCCAGCTGCGCGAGCTGCAGGCCTCCGCCCGGCATCGCGCCGCGCTGGTCGCCCGGGCCTTCCTGCTTCTGCTGGGTGAGGGCAAGGAGGCCACGGTGGAATTGCCCGCGCAGGATTCCTCCCTCGAGGCCCTCGCCCTGCCCGCTTCCTTCGCCCCCGATCTGAGGCCCGAGTTGGCGGCGATGCAGGCCCGCTGTCGCGCCGCCGAGGAGCAACTGCGCGCCGCCCGCGGGGGGCGTCAGCCCTCGGTCAATGCCTTCGCAAGCTATGGCTTCAACCACGGCTGGCAGAGCGCCCGCAACGCCGAGGGCTGGGTGGCTGGAGTCAGCGTGGACCTCAAGGTCTTTGATGGGGGCCAGACTCAGGGGCAGATCCGCCAGGCACGCGCCGAGCTCGCCCAGGCCCAGGAGCTCCTCCGCAAGCTGCAGCTCGGCATCAGTCTCGAGATCGAGCAGGCCCGCCTCGCGAACGCCGATGCCGCCGAACGCCTGCAGGTCAGCACGCGCACCGTCTCCCAGGCCGAGGAGAGCGCGCAGCTGAGCCGCGCGCGCTTCGAAAAGGGAGCCCTGCTCTCCGCCGACCTCATCGGTGTGGAGTCGCGCCTTCTGGAGGCCCGCCTGCGCCGCAGCATGGCCGAGGCCGAGGAGCGCAGCAGCCTTGCCGAACTGCGCCGCGCGGCCGGCCTTCCGCTCTTCGAGGCAGCCAAACCCTGAGCCCGAGCCTGTCCTGCGCCCGGTGGCACAGTTTGGTCACCCCGCTCAACGC
>JAHFTI010000182.1 GCA_023265535.1 Opitutaceae bacterium | reverse complement strand
ATGAAGTATGACCCGGGTCTCATCGGCTGGACTCCCAGCTACGACGCCGGTGGCGGTGGCGCCAACGTGCAGACCATCATCAAGACCAAGGGTGGCGTGCTCCAGAGCACCTTCCTCACTGGCAAGCTCGTCGGCACCTTCGGTCTGCGCCAGGACGATGTGTTCGACCACAATGCCCCGCTCCCCACGCTGACCCAGGACCTCCGCGCCTACAACTTCGAGGAGTCCAACAAGTGGAACTCCGGCTGGCGTGCCGCCACGGGCAAGACCAAGAGCCTTTCGGTGGTCGGCCGTCCGTTCCGCGACATCAAGTTCCTCCAGAACGCGGCCCGCGGTGGCAGCGGAATCACGCGCTTCCTGGCTGAAGCCGTCAATGGCCTGAGCCTGACCTACAACAAGGCCGACAACTTCATCGCGCAGGGCCCCGCCTTCGACCTGTTCCTCAACCAGCTGCCCAACCAGACGGGCACCAGCAAGGACATCGGCTTCTGGATCACCATGCTCGATGGCAAGCTGTCCGTCCGCTACACGAAGTTCAACACGATGCAGCTCAACCTGCGCAATGGCGACATCACCACGATGGCCCAGCGCGTGTTGCGCCTCGATGGCTTGGTTTCGAACGACCGCTGGAACCTCAGGTCCCAGGCCACCGCCTGGCTGGGTGGCACGGCCACCAACGAGCAGATCGCCGCCGCCATCAAGATGCCGCTGGCCCAGTATAACGGCCTGCAGACCATCGTCGCCAACAACACCTATGCCGCAGTCATGGACATGGAGTCCAAGGGCGATGAGTTGGAGATCAACTTCAACCCGGCCAAGGCTTGGACGGTGAGCGCATCGGTCACCAAGACCGAGGCGATCAACACCGCGGCCGGCTCCACGGTCGAGGACTTCATCGCGCAGCGCATGCCGGTGTGGACCACCATCGAGGACCCGCGCTTCACCTCGACGACCTACACCCCGCCGGTGACCGTTCCTCCCGGGACGCCCGCCACGTACACCACCAACCTGCCCGTCGGCCCCACCGGCCACCTGCTCTGGTGGAACATCGCCGGCACGGTCTTCTCCACGGCTGCCGGCTACGACGCCACCAACTCCGCCGCCGCGAACTTCGCAGCCAATGTCGAGGCTCCGCTTGCCGTGTTCCGCGAGATGGTCGGCCGCCCCCGGCCCCAGACCCGCAAGTACACGGCCAAGTTCAACACCAAGTACAGCCTCTCCGGGATCACCAACCACAAGGTCCTCAGGGCTGTCAGCCTGGGTGGCTCGGTGCGCTGGTCGGACAAGGGCGCCATCGGCTTCTATGGACTGGGCTATGATCCCACCAAGAACCTGCGGCTCCCCGAGAACAAGATCCTGAGGCTCGATCCGAACCGCCCGATCTACTCCAAAGCTGAGACCTACGTCGACCTCTTCGTGAGCTACAAGACCAAGATGTACCGCGACAAGGTCAGGGCCACCTTCCAGCTCAACGTGAAGAACGTGGGTGAGAACGGGGGCGGCCTGCAGCCCACCGGTGCGTTCCTGGACGGAACGCCCTCCACCTACCGCATCATCGATCCGCGCCAGTTCATCCTGTCCGCGTCCTTCGACCTCTAAGTCATTTGTTCGGGTTTGGGCCTAGGGGGCCCAAGAAAATGCCGGGGACCATGGGTGTCCCCGGCATTTTTGTGCCCCCGCTCAGGCGCGTTCGCCGAGCAGCGTGGTGAGGTCCGGGGCGGCCACCATGCCGCCCTCCTTCAGCACGCGCTGGGAGGCCTCGACCTGGATGAGCGTCTCACCCAGGCGATGCGAAAGCTGGCTGGCGGGCTGCGAGATGAGCTCGGCCTTCAGGGCGTCGAGCTGGCTCTCCAGGCGCTGCAACTCCGACTGCGCCAACTCCAGGTTGAGGCGCATGCGCTCATGCTGGTCGCGCTGCTGACGGAGGCTGCGCAGGGTCTCCTCCTTGGAGACGAGCAGTCGCTGCTGCACGTCCGACAGCGAACCACGTCCGGCCAGGGCCTGCACGTCGGCCTCGATGGCCTGGATCTTGGCTGAAAGCTTCTCGGCCGATTCGGCGGTGGCCAGGTAGGCGTGCACCTCGGCGTCCATGGCAAGCAGGAGCAGGTGGCTGTCCGAGACCTTGGTCATGGAGGATTCCTCCACGAGGCTGCTGGCCTCCGCCTGACCGAGCTTGCGCTCGAGTTCGGCGCACAGTTTCGAAAAGGCCTCGCGACGCGCCTTGCCGGCGGGCGAGAGCTTGGCGAGCAGACTGGCCCGCAGCGCCAGCTTGGTGCTGTTCTCCTCGTCGAGGCGTGCCTTGATCTCCGCCTCGCGCAAGGCATCGTAGCGGCGCTTGAAGGGCCCCAGCTCCGGAAGGAAAAGCACACCCAGGCCATAGGCCCCGAGGCCGACAAGCACCGAGAGAGGGCTGGCAATGCCGATGCCGATGCCCAACGTGCACAGCGCCAGCCAGGCATGGCTCATCGAGCCCAGGAAATGGGCGTGATAGGGTGCCAGTCGTGCCAGTCTTCGCCACATGAGGATGATTATTTGGAAGCTCCGGAGCTCTTTTCGATGAAGTAGCTAAAGGAGCTCAGGCCTTCCTTCAACTGCTTCTCATCCCCGGCCATGATAAATTTGTCCGAGGTTTTCGCGAGGTACTCCCCCTCCCCCTGATAGCCGATGGAGAACACCTCGCTGCCCACATCGCGCAGCTTCTGCACGCGCTTCTGCACCACGTTGTCCTTCTCGGTGGAGTCGCGTCCGTCGGTGAAGATGAGCACGACCTGGCGCAGGATGTCTCCCTTGCCCTCGGCAGCCTTGGTGTTCTCGGCGTCGATCACCCGGGTGACGGCCTCGATCGACCTGGCCAGCGGCGTGCCACCGGCTGCCTCGAGGCTGCCGATGCTGCGCTTGAGCACGTCCACGCCCACGGCCTGGCGGTCGAGCACCAGCCTCGGCTTGGCCGCCCCCCGCTCAAAGACATAGAGGGACCACTGGCTGATGCGTGAGACGGGGGCGGAATCGAGCCACCAGTTGAAGGCCCTTTTCGCCATCACGAGCTTGTTCCGGTCCGCCATGCTGCCGGAGGTGTCGAAGATGATCGTCACGCTCACCTTCATGCCCAGCTCCGCCAGGTCGTCCGCCTGGGATGCGGACGAAGAGGCGGAGGAGGCGGCGGGGCCGGCGGGTGCGCCCGCGGCGAGCAGCGCGGCCGGCGCCACGAGGAGAAGGGCCGCGAGCAGCAGCCGGGAACCGTGTCGTGGGAAAAACACTACAAGCGGGGGGAGAAGGCGCATCAGGGGATTACTCCACGGTGAACCAGTACACCTCGACGCGGCGGTTCTCGTCACTGGTGCCGATCGGCTCATCCCAGCCGCGGCCCACGATCTCGATGCGGTCGGCGGTGATGCCATAGTCCTTGATGAGCTTGCCCTTCACGGAATTGGCGCGGTCGCGCGACAGCTGCACGGCACTCAGGGCCATGCGGCGCACCAGACTTTCACCACCCTTCTTGCGGAAGTCCTCGATCTGGGCGTTGTCGACATGGCCGCGCAGAAGGACCGTGGAGCCGGGGCTCACGTCGAGGAGGCGCTTGATATCGGCGTACTAGCGGTCGTTGTCCTTGGAAGCCTGCAGGGCGAAGGAATTCGGCTCGAAGAGGAAACGCACGTTGCGCGTGAGCAGCGGGCTGCCCTCGATGCCGGCGTTCTGCGTGGTGCGGATGGGCTCGATGTTGGCCACCTGCCTGGCGAACTGGTCCTTCACGGCCTCCAGGGCGCGCGTGTCGATGAAACGGTCGGCTCCGACATTGTGTTTCACGAAGTCGCTGAAGGCGTAGAGGCTGGTCTGGTAGATGCTGCTGAAGCTGCCGGCGGCATCGGTGGCGCCGCGGAAGAAGGCGAGGTTCTCGGGGTGGTTGCTGAAATGCACCTTGGCGAGTTCGGCCTTGGCGTCCTCGGGGCTCCACTTGAAGGCCTTCTTCAGGACCGGATAGGCCTTCGTGGGATCGTTGCGCAGGGTGTCATTGCCCGTGAGGATGCCCTCGACGAGGCCCTGGACAATCGCGGGATTCTGCTGCGCGAAGCCCTTGTTGACGAGAAGAAGGTCGGCGATGATGAGCAGGTTCCTGTTGTCGACGAGCGCATGCGCGCGCCCCTGGGACTTCTCGATGACCTCGCCCACCTTGGGCTCCCAGCCGATGAAGCCGGAATACTCGTCCATATTGGCGAGAAAGACGTCGCCGGCGACGAAGGGGTCCTCGGCGTAGCGGAGGTTGATGCTATCGGACTTGGGGCGCTCGGTCTCCTTGAGGTTGACCACCGGAATGCCCGCCTCCTGGGCGAGGTAACGCAGGAAGAACTCCGCTTCACCAAACTGGCTCGAGACGAGGATCTTTCCCTTGAGGTCATTGATGCGCTTCACGCCGCTGACGACGACGATGCTGTCGGCGCCGCGGGAGTAGGACAGCTGCATGGGCACTGCCACCTGGAGTTGGTGGGCATTCACGGCGAGCACGTCGGCGGTGCTGGTGGTGGCGGCGATCTTGCCGCTGTTCAGCGGCGACCAGTTCTCGGACTCCGAGAGCTTGATTCGCACCTTGAAGCCGTGCTTCCGGAAAAAGTGGGAGTCCTCGCTGGGATCCAGGCCGCCGTTGGCGTAGATCAGGCCGGCGTAGCCCGCGTACTCGCTGAGCTCGATGTCGATGATGCCGTCCTTCGAGACATAGGTGGACGGGGGCATGATCGCGGCGGGCTCGGTGAGCGTGGGCACGATGCCCTTGGCGGGCTCGCGCGCGGCCTTGCCGGCAGGGGCGCCGCCAGTCTTGACGGTCTCGGAGTTGGAGGAGGCGACAGGGGCGGGACTGGTCGGTTTGGACTGGCCTTGCCAGCGCATGTATCCCAGCGCGAGCAGGCCGAGGAACAGCAGAGCGATGATGACTTTTTTCATGGAGGAGGGGGAAAGTGCGGAGGGGGCGAGACTGGCTCAGGAGGAGGACTTGGTGGCGCGGCCCAGGGAGCGGCCACGGCCGAGGTAGCCGAAGAGCAGGCCGCAGATGCCGCCCAGGAAATGGGCGAAGTGGGAGACCTGGTTGGGTGTCAGCGCGGCGCGCAACTCCTGCCAGCCATAGAGGCCGGCGACGAGCAGGGTGTGCAGCGGGATGGTGCCCTGGGCGTTGGTGACGAAGGTGCTGAGGAGGATGAGCATGAAGACCCAGCCGCTGGCGCCCACCAGGAAGGAGCCGGGGGCACCGAAGGTGAGATGCCCGAGACCGATCACGACGGAGCAGAACCCCAGGTAGGCCAGGTAACGCAGCCAGCCCTGCCTGAGTTCGATCTGGGGCGAGAGGATCAGGAAGAGCATGAGGTTGCCGAGCAGGTGCGAGGTGGTCTCATGCACGAAGGGCCAGAGCAGCAGCCTGACCCAGGTCCAGGGATGAAGGAGCGAGGCGAGTGATCCGCCGATCGCCAGGCTGTCTGCGAGGGGCAGATAGGTGGCGAGGATGCAGCCTGCCGTGAGAAACAGGGTCAGGGGAGCTTCGAAGCGGATCTTACCCATGGATTATTTCCTGGGGGCGGGCTTGGCCGGAGCCTTGGCAGACTTGGCCGGAGTGGCTGTGGGAGAGGCTGTGGGAGCGGCTGTGGGAGTCGGGACGGCAACGGAGACTTGGCTCGGGGCGGCAGCCTTCGCGGATTTGGCGGCGGGCTTTGCCTTGGGGGTGAGCCTGGGTGCCTTGGGCGGCTGTGCGGGTGAGGAGGCCTTTGCCGCGGGCGCGGGTGCGGTGGCCTCGTGAAGCTTCGCCTTGAGTTGGCCGACCGCCTTGGACACGGCGGCACTGGCCTGAAGCACGCGTTTCTCGCCCTTGTTGTAGACCTTGGCGGCGACGGCGGAGCCCTTGGTGAGGGCCTTGTCGGACTTGCTGTCCTTGACGATGACGAGGCCGAGCTCGGCGGCGGGCTTGAGGAGGGCGTTCTTGATCCTGGTGCTCTTGATACTCATGGGATTTTCTTTCGTGGGTGTGTTTCGAGGCGCGCGGAGTATCGCAATAATCGGGTCCCCTCGCAGTTACATTATGGTGGGTGCTTTCCATGCCCGCGGCCGCCCGCTCAGGGCCTGCCGAGGTACTCCGCCACCTTCACGCGGGCTGCGTCGGGAATGAGCGTGGCGTCCGTGGTCTCATTGATCGCGAGCTGCATCTGCTGGGCGAGCGTGAGCAGGGAGACGGGCGGCGAATAATGGGCGAGCAGGTCCTGCAGCGCGGCGAGCGGATCGGCGGGAGCGCTGCCCTCCTGGGCGAGTGCGAGGCGGCGGGCGAGCTGGCCGATGATGGCCTTGGTCGCGCCGGGAGTGAGCAGATCGGGCACGGCGAAGCCTGCGGGCATTTCCCTGGGCAGCACGATGCCCTTGCGGGCGGCCATGCCCTGCAGCAGGGCGTAGCCCGCCTCGGCGCTGAGCGCGGGAAAGATGGGCACCTTGGTGTCGATGCGGCCGGGGCGCTTGAAGTCGACCTCGATCTTGTCGGGGCGGCTGGAGGCGAGCAGCCAGATCACGCGGCCCTGGTTGCGCGAATCGCCCATGAAGGAGGCGAACATGGAGTAAACGCGGCCGTCCACTCCCCCGCCCCCCTCGGAGCCGGAGTCGCGCTTGCCGAGGGTCTGGTCGGCCTCGTCGACAAAGACGAAGCACTGGCCGAGGGCGCGGATGAGGCGGAAGATGGCCTCGACATTGCCCTCGGTGCTGCCGACCCAGCGGTCGCGGAAATTGTTGATGACGACGACGGGGATGCCGGCCTCGCCCGCGAGGCATTCCACGAGGTGGTTCTTGCCGCAGCCGACCGGGGCGCTGAGCAGGTAGCCCATGGGGCAGAGCTCATGGCGGCCGGCGCGCAGCAGGCGCAGGTCCGAGCGGAACAACTCCACGAGGTGGGGCTGGCCGTCGAGCTGGTCGAGGGTCTTGTCGGAGCTGAGGAACTCGATGACACGCTTGCCCTCCTGGCCGCCGCCCGCCTGGCGTTCGACGAGGCGCTTGCGCAGGTCGATGAGCGAGGCGCCGGTGAGCTGGCGCCCGGCATGGGCCTCGAGGCGCAGCATCTGGATGAGACCCTGCAGGCCGACGCCCGCGAGACGCTTGGCGAGCGAGGGCAGGTCGTTCCTGAAGGGGACCAGGCAGGGCTCGTAGGCGGGATCGCGGCGCAGTTCGGCCAGGATTTCCTCGCCCGAGGGCATGGGCAGCTCGAGCAGGGCGGCACGCGGATTCTGCGTGATGAGCGAGTGCAGCTCGACGAGGTTTTTCGTGAGCAGGAAGGAGGTGAGCGTGAAGGACTCGTTGAGGCTGACCTGGCTCCAGGAGCGCAGGATGGCGGCGGTGATGCCGAGGTCCTGCTGCATGCGCGAGCCGTCCTGGGGTGCCACGAGCTCGGCGTTCTCGATGATGCACGCCACGCTGATGGGCTTGTTCAACTGCAGCGAGAGGTGGTCGAGGAAGAGGAAGAGCACCTTCAACGCCTCGGCGGCGTGGCGGTGCGTCTCGGCGGCGGAGAGGCGCGGGAGCTCTGTCCACTGGCTGGTGAACTCCTTGCCCTTGAGCACCTGCACGCCCGAGGCGGCCGAATAGGTGACGAGCACGGAGAAGCCGCCGAGCAGTTCCTTGAGGAGGAAGTCGGAGAGGCCAAAGAGCTTGACCGAGCGCGCGCCCATGGGCGTGGCGGGCGCGACGGAGACGGGATAGAGGTCCTCGGTGTTGCCGTAGAGGACGAACTGATTGGAGGCCCCACTCGTGTAGTGGGACCGGATGCTGTCGACCCAGTCAGGCATGGCGAGGAGGGGGGGGGGAAG
>JAHFTI010000181.1 GCA_023265535.1 Opitutaceae bacterium | reverse complement strand
GGGTCGCCCGGTGAGAGCCGGCACCCATTCAGCCCCCTAATCCCGAGGCCCGCCCCCACAGGCGGGCCTTTTTATTTTCATCTCCCGGCAATTCGCGAATTGCGCGTCTGAAAAAAGCGCTAAGATGGCGGTTTATGGAAAAGACCCTCATCATCTTCAAACCCGACTGCATGCAAAAGAAGCACGTCGGCACCGTCCTCGCCCGCTTCGAGAGCGCCGGCTTCGAGATCATCGCCTGCAAGATGCTCCAGCTCACGCCCGCCCTGCTGCGCCAGCACTATTCGCACATCGCCGACAAGCCCTTCTATCCCGGCCTCGAGCAGTTCATGGGTTCCGCCCCCGTGATCGCCATGGCCCTGCGCGGCGACAATGCGATCGCCCGCGTCCGCGAGATGCTCGGCGCCACCGATTCCCGCAAGGCCGCCCCCGGCACGATCCGCGCCACCTTCGGCGTGGACAACCAGGTGAACATCCTGCACGCCTCCGACAGCGTCGAGAACGGCCTCGCCGAGATCGCCCGCTTCTTCAAGTCCGAGGAAGTCTTCGCCTGAGGCGCGGGGCCGGGGCTTCGGCCCTGACCGTGCCTTTCAGCTGGCCGGCGTCGCGAGGCGCCGGCCTCAGAAGGTGTAGCCGAGCGTGGTCGACACGCGACGGTCGGACTTCAGGTCGGACTCGACGACGGTGTTGTCGAACTCGTATTCGAAGCGGAGATTCAGGGAGATTTTCTCCGTGATCTTGCCCTCGAGGGAGGCGTTGAAGCGGTAGCGGTAGTTGTCCACCTCCGCATTGGAGCGAACCAACTGGCCGTTGAGCGTGGTGTAGCTGGCCCGGTGGGTCGGTGAGTATTGCACGCGCGCTTCCTGGCGGATGCTGAAGCGCTTGTTGATCCTGCGCGTGTAGTCCTCGAAGAGCTCCCCCAGGGCTATGAGGCCGGTGTCCTGCTCGAGGATGATGCGGTGCTGCCCGACGAGGCCGGCGCCTACGTTGAACTTCTGTCGGTTCGTGTTGAGGGCCGCGTAACCCATGCCCGCGCTCTGCTCGAGGTTGATGTCGATGTTCTTGATGCGGTCGCTGGCGTAGGTGGTGATGGTCTGCGTGAAGATGCGCTTGTTGAGGTCGTGCCTCCAGCGGAAGCTCCAGTCCTTCTTGTCGGTCTGCACGACGTCGTTGTAGTCGCCGTAGTAGTAGCGCCAGTCGAAGCGGTAGTTGTCGGGGAGATTCGTGTATTCGGCGCTGGCTCGGAAGGACAGGTTGCTGGTGTTCCTGCGGCCGTCCTGTTCCTGGTAGCCGAGCTCGAGGGTGCCCTTGGCGTCGGCCATGACGCGCTTCCAGCCCTTCAGCCAGGTGCTGTAGACGGGCGCCTCGTCGTCGTCCTCCCTGGAGGCCTTGGCCTGGGCGGCGGCCGCGGCAAGCGCCTTGTCGGAGGCCGCGGTGGCCTTGGGTGCGGGCTGGCCGGGTGCGGAGGCTGCAGCGTGAGCAGGGGCGCCCAGGGCGGAGGCGAGAGCCGCGGGTGCACCGGGCCCGGTGGGCGGATCCTCCTGCACGCGCACGAGCTCCGACTCCGGGAGGCTGATTTCGCCGAGGAGCGGGTGTTTCAGGAACACCCGGCCCGCGTCGCGCCGCAGCAGCACCCCGCTGAGCTTGTCACCACTTTTCAGATACAGCTCGGCGGCACCGGCCCCGGACGAGCCGAGGCAGAGGAGGAGCAGGGTGATGGTGAGGCGGCGAGGCATTCGGGCTGGGACTGAGGCGGTGCCAGCGTGTTCCATGCCGAAGTCGCCCCAAGTGCCCCAAAAAAGGAGCCAAGCCGTGGAGACATGGCAAGGCCCGATCTCACTCACACGTTCGGAGGCGGACCAGCGCCTGTCCTGCCCTGGTTTTCCGGGGCATCCGCCCCCGGGGAACCGGCCCCCCAGCTCCCCGGAGGACGCCGGTGGACACAGGGGGAAGGATCCCTGAAGGTTCAAGGCTTGGTTGGGAGCGGCTCGGTGCGGGCGTGAATGCCCAGGTAGCTGCCGACGAAGCCACCTGCGACGAGGGTGCTGAGGCAGCGGGCATCCTGCCTGGACGCGAGGCTGGCGAGGGAGCCCTTGCCGACCGCGTAGAGGAAGTTGCACTCCCCTCCGCGGACCTCGATGCGCAGCCTGAGGGTGGCGCTGGCGGGCAGCGGCCCGAGCGCCTGAGTGACGATCTCGGTGATGACCGGGTTGTCCTTGTCGGCGGAGACCTTTTCCAGGAAGACGACGGGGGCCGAGGGACCGCGCCGCACGCCCAGGTAGTAATGGTGGGTCTCATTCTGGAAGACCACGATGCCGCCTGAGCAACCCGGTGCGGCAGGAAGCTGGAGCACGGTTTCGGCGCTGCAGACAGCGTGCTGCTGGCGCCTTCCAAGAAAGTTCGGGAACTGCTTGCCGGAGAGCCGATCGGAACCGGCGTCCAAGGCGAGCCACCCCGCCTTGCGGTCGAAGTGGGCCCAGCTGTCGGAGGGGCCGCGCAGGGAGTTCCAGGCGAAGCCCGGCCTGCCCGAGGCCGGGGCGTTGAAATCATCGTGCCAGGCAAAGTTGCCCGTGAGGGGGACCGGGCCCGGCTTGGCGGGGACCGAGGGCAGGGGGAGCCGGGCGGTGGCAGGCACGGGGAGTCCCTTGGCCAGGATGCGCGGCCAGCCGTCGGCCCAGGTGACAGGCAGAAGGAAGGTCTCGCGGCCGGTGTTGTAGTGGTCTCCCGAATACGGACGACAGCCGAGGAAGACGCTGAACCACTCGCCCGCCGGTGTCTGCACGAAGTCGGCATGGCCGGTGCAGGTGACGGGGTCGCGCCGCTTGGGATCGAGGTCGCGCTGGGTGAGCATGGGGTTGCCCTCCCAGGGGACAAAGGGACCGCTGACGCTGCGGCTGCGCAGGATGACCTGGGAGTGGCCCTCGCTGGTGCCGCCCTCGGCGCAGTTCAGGTAGTACCAACCCTGGTGCTTGAAGAGGTGGGGGCCCTCGATCCAGATGGGCTTTTTCGAGATGTCGACACCTCCGTCGACGATGATCCGGCGCGGGCCCGTGAGTTTGCCCGCCTTCAGGTCGAACTCCTGGAACCAGATGGCGCGGTGTCCTGAATAGAGGGGTTTGTCGTCGGGCGGCGGGCCGTTGTTGACGATGTAGGCGCGGCCGTCGTCATCGAAGAAGAAGTCGGGGTCGAAACCGTCGATCTCGGGCAGCCAGACAGGGTCGGACCAGGGGCCTGCGGGGTTTCTGGCGGTGACGAAGAAATTGCCCCCCGCCTTGACCTGGGTGCAGATGAGATAGAAGAGGCCGTCGTGGTGACGGAGGGTGGGGGCGAAGAGGCCATCCGAGACGCCGAGACCCTCGTAGCGAAGCATGCCGGGGCGGTCGATGGCGTGGCCCAGCTGGGTCCAGTTGACGAGGTCCCGGCTGTGCCAGACGGGGATGCCCGGGAAGAAGGCAAAGGTGGAATTGACGAGGTAATAGTCCTCGCCGACGCGGCAGAGGCTCGGGTCGGGATAGAAGCCGGCGAGGATGGGATTGCGGTAGTGGCCGGCCGGGACTTGCGGGGCGAAGAGCGGGTCGTCGCCCGTATAGTGGAAGGAATCGAAGAGGACGGTGGGCGGTCCGGAAGGGGCGGGCTGTGTGGTGGCGGCGGCGGGAGCCGAGGCGGCGTGTGTGGCGACACCGGCGAGCAACAGTGCTGCGAGGCAGAGGAGGGGCTTGTGGGGCATGGGCTGGGGCGGGGGGCGTGTGCAGTCTTGGCCTGCCCCGGCTGTGGTGCAAGGGTGACCGAACGGCACATTATGGCGCAGTGGCAGCGGGAGCGCTCAGGTGAGGGAAGCCTCAGGCAAGGTGAACCAGAAGGAGGCGCCTTTTCCGGGGCTGCTGTGCACGCCAATCTGGCCGCCGTGGGCCTCCACGGCGAGCTTGCAGAAGGTCAGGCCCAAGCCGGTGCCCTGGGCCTTCTTGCCGGACGCGCCCTGCCCGAATTTCTCGAAGACCAGGGACTGCTCCTCCGCGGGGATGCCCGGCCCGGAATCCTGCACCGTCACGCGTACGAAGCCGGGTTCGCGCGTGAGGATAACCGTGATGTGGCCATGGGGCGGCGTGAACTTGGCGGCGTTGCCGAGCAGATTGTTGAGCACGCGCCGGATGATGGCTCCGTCGCAATTGACCAGGTAGAGGTCGTCGATCTTCTCGATGCCGGTGTCGAAGGGCCGGAGGATGATGGAGAGCGAATCGATGCAGCCGCGTGCGAGCAGGCTGATTTCCTGTACCTCTTTTTCAATGGGCATCTTGCCCGATTCCAGGCGGCTGATGTCCAGGAGCAGGTTTGTCATTTCGACCACACTCGTGGCGGCCTTGTAGGCGGACACCATGTTGCTGCGATCCTCGGGGGCGACGATTTTGCCCTCACGGTTGAGCATGTCGATGGCCATCATGACGACGGTCAGCGGGGAGCGCATGTCGTGCACGATCATGTGGGTGAGGCTTTCCTTCATCTCCTCGAGGCGCTTGAGCTGCTCGATGTTGTTGCGCAGGTCGGTGTTGCGTTGCTCCAGGGCGCGTTGGAGTTCGCGCAGCCGCAGGTGGGTGCCGACGCGGGCGAGGATCTCCTCGAAATGGAAGGGTTGCTTGGTGACATAGTCGACCGCGCCGCACTCAAAGGCCTTCACCTTGTCATTGAGGTCCTGGAGGGTGCTCAGGAAGATGACGGGGATGTCCTTCAGGGAGGGGCTGGCCTTGAGGCGCCTGCAGAGTTCGTAGCCGTCGATCTCCGGCATGTTGATGTCGAGCAGGAAGAGATCGGGGGCCTCGTTGTCTGCGGCGCGCAGGGCGAGGGCGCCCTGGGTGAAGGGGCGGACCTGGTACCCGTTCTCGCGGAACAGGCCACCCAGGAGTTTCAGGTTGGCCGGCGAGTCGTCGACGACCATGATCGTGGGACGTGGAGTGGCTGGGTTCATGAGGGTTGCCTGCAAAGACGGACCAACTCGGGTGCGAGCTGGTCAAGGGGTAGGATGGCGTGCACCGCGCCTGCCTTGATGGCCTCGTTGGGCATGCCGAAGATGACCGAGGACGCCTCATCCTGGGCCAGGTTGTAGGAGCCGTGCTGGCGCATCTCGAGCATGCCCAGGGTGCCGTCGTCGCCCATGCCGGTCATGATGAGGCCGACGATGTTCCTGCCGCCGTAGCGGGCTGCGGAGCGAAAAAGGACGTTCACCGAGGGGCGGTGGCGGCTGACCATGGGGCCGTCGTGCAGCTCGACATGATAGCTGTCTGCGGTGCGCTTCAACAGCATGTGGCGGTTGCCGGGGGCGATGAGGGCCTGGCCGCGCAGCACACGGTCCTTGTGGGCTGCCTCCCTGACGGTGATGCGGCAGATCGAGTCGAGCCGTTCGGCGAAGGCGGTGGTGAAACGCTCCGGCATGTGCTGCACGATCAACAGGGGCGGGCAATCCTCGGGCATGGCCTGCAGCAGCACGCGCAGGGCCTCGGTTCCGCCGGTCGACGCACCGATGACGACGACCTTTTCAGTCGTGGGTTCATTGCCCTGTGCGAGGGGCTTGGGCAGGATGACGTCGGGGGGGAGCTTGGGCGGGGCAATGAGGGCCGAGGGTACGGGCCGGGCCGAGGCGGCCTGGGTTTCGTTGCGCCGCAGGGCGCCAGTGGAGCGTAGACGTGCGGCTGCGGCAGACTTGACGACGTCGCAGATCATGATGCGCGAGTCCTCGAAGAAACGGCGCGTCTCGACGCGTGGCTTCTCGATGATGTCGATCGCGCCCTTTTCCAGGGCGAGCATGGCGGTCTCGGAGCCCTGCGTGGTCAGGCTGGAGCACATCACCACGGGGATGGGGTGCTGGCTCATGATCTTGTCCAGGAAGGTGAGGCCGTCCATGCGGGGCATCTCCACGTCGAGCAGGATGACGTCGGGGACGAGGCGTGCGATGTGGCGGACGGCGGCGTAGGGGTCGGCTGCGGCGCCGAGCACCTCGATCTCGGGGTCGGAGCAGAGGATCTCCGTGAGGAGTCCGCGCGCGGCCGCGGAGTCATCGACGATGAGCACCTTTATCCTAGCCATGGTGCAGGGATTTGAGGGTTGCGGCCGGGTCCAGGAGGCGGTGGAGGACCTCTCCCGTGCCGGTGTTGAAGATGATGTGGTGGCCGCGGTTGCCCCCGGTGATGATGGCGCGCGGGGGGATTCCCTCCTCGAGCAGGAAGGCGAGTGCGGTGGTGACATTGTTCAGCCCGATTTCCCTGTCGGTCTCCTCCTTCTCGATCTTGGGAGTGATGCTCGCGCCGCCGAAGACCTTGGCGACGAGTTCGCCGCGGGTGCAGCCGTGATGGGTGAAGTGGTGCAGGAGCAGCGGCAGGACCTCCGAGACGTAGCGGCCCAGGTGTTGCTGCACCGCCTCGTGCTCGAGGGTGGCGCCGGGGCGTGGGAGCATGGCATGGCAGAGGGCCGCATGACGTGTGCGGGCGCAGAAGAGGGCGACGGCCACGCAGGACCCCAGCACGGTTGACACGCGCTGCTCCTCGTGGGTGATGAGGAAGTTGCCGGGAGTGAGTACTCTGGGGGGCATGAAGGAGGGCTCAGGCCAGTTTCCTGAAGACGGAGGGGGCTACCTGCACGAGGGGCAGGTCGCTGCTGAGGATGGATTCGGTGTGGCTGATGAACAGATGCCCGCCGGGGCACAGGTGCCTGCAGATGCCGGAGAGCACGCGGGCCTGGGTGGGGCGGTCGAAGTAGATCATCACATTGCGGAAAAAGATGACATTCATCTCCGCCGAGAGAGGGAAGCGGGGGTCCATGAGGTTTAGCCGCATGAACTCCACGCGCTGGCGCAACTCGGGCGCGATGCGCACCATGCCCGCCTGTGAGTCCTTGCCTCGCAGGAGGTATCGTTTGCGCTGTGCGAGGGGGACCGGGGCGACGTGTTCCTCGGGATAGATGGCGTCCCTGGCGGCATTGAGAATGCGCTGCGAGACGTCGGTGCCAAGGATCTCGTAGGAGAACCCTGGATGGCAGACCGAGTGGTCTGCCAGGATCATGCCCAGCGTGTAGGCTTCCTCACCGGAGGAGCAGCCGGCGCTCCAGAGGCGCAAGTGGCCCTTGGGGAGCTTTTCCAGTATCCTCTGTGCCAGGAAATCGAAGTGGGCGGGTTCGCGGTAGAAATCGGTCTTGTGGGTGGTGATCAGGTCGAAGAAGTGGCGCTGTTCCTGCTCTGCGGACTGGGAGTTAAGGAGCAGGTCCTGGTAGTCTGAAAAGGTGTCGAGGCCGAGTTCGTGCAGGCGCCGCAGGAGGCGGCTTTGGACCATGAGCAACTTCACACGAGGCATGCGGATGCCCAGCCTCTCGGTGACGAAATGGGCCAGGCTGTTGAAGTCCCGCTCGGAGAGCTGGGGCATCGGATAGGCAGCGTGGGATTCCTGTGTCATGGAGAAGGGGTGTGTCAGCCGCTGCATCCGTGCGCCTGGGCGTCGAGCGTTCGCAGTTCCTCGCTGCTGAAGAGGGCTTCCGTGCGGAGCAGCAGGAGGAAGCGGCCTTCGCGCAGGGTGATGCCGTCGACCAGGTCGGCTTTCCAGGGGCTGCCCGAACCGGGGGCGGGGCCTATCTCCGTTGAATCCAGCTCAAGGACTTCCTGGACGGCATCGGCAAGGCCTCCCAGGACGCAGGTGCTGTCCCCGGCCGTGAATTCCATGACGAGGATGCGAGCCTGACGGCCCGGTGACGAGGGCGGGAGGCCGAAGCGACGGCGCAGGTCGATGACGGGAATGGCGCTGCCCCGGACATTCACCACACCGAGGAGGGCCTCCGGGGTGAGGGGCAGCGGGGTGATCTCCTCCAGGTCGAGGACTTCGCGCACCTGGGTGA
>JAHFTI010000180.1 GCA_023265535.1 Opitutaceae bacterium | reverse complement strand
GCTCTTCAAACACGCCTACGGCAAATACGCCATCGGCGCCTACAACATCAACAACGCCGAGCAGGCGATGGGCCTCTTCAAAGGCGCCATCGACTCCAAGGCTCCCTTCATCATCCAGATTTCCAAGGGTGCCCGCAAGTACACCGACAAGCGTATGCTTGAGGGTATCATCCGCGCCGCCGACGAGATCTTCCCGGAGGCCATCTTCGCGGTGCATCTCGACCACGGCGACGAGGAGACCTGCTATGACTGCATCAACTCGGGCTTCTACAGCTCCGTGATGATCGACGCCTCCCACGATCCGTTCGAGAAGAACGTCGAGATCTCCAAGCGCGTCGTCGAGGCCGCCCACAAGAAGGGCATCTCCGTCGAGGCCGAACTCGGCAAGCTCGGCGGCGTCGAGGAGGACATCAAGGTCGAGGACGGCCACGCCACCCTCACCTCCCCCGAGGAGGCCGAGGCCTTCGTCAAGGCCACCGGTTGCGACTCCCTCGCCTGCGCCATCGGCACCAGCCACGGCGCCTTCAAGTTCAAGGGCAAGCAGTCCCTGCGCTTCGACGTGCTGAAGCTCATCCAGGCCAAGCTCCCGAACTTCCCGCTCGTCATGCACGGCTCCTCCTCCGTCCCGAAGGACGAGGTCGACCGCATCAACAAGGCTGGCGGCTCCATCAAGGACAGCTCCGGCGTTGACATCAACGAGTACCTGCCCGCCGCCAAGCTCGGCGTCACCAAGATCAACATCGACACCGACGGCCGCCTCGTCTGGACCCGCGTTCACCGCGAGTTCTTCCGCGACAAGCCCTCCGAGTTCGACTTCCGCCCCGTCGGCAAGATCTTCATCGAGGAATACGCCAAGTTCATCGTCAGCCGCAATGTTGCCCTCGGCAGCGCCGGCCAGCTCGACGACCTGCGCGCCAGCCTCAAGAAGTAAGCCGCCCAGGCCCTTCCCCCCTTCAGACCGGCCCCCGCAAGGGTGCCGGTTTTTTTGTGCCCGCATCCCCCGGGGCGCCCGCAGGAGGCAAGGACTAGGGTAAACACCCTGCGCCGGGTGTAATACTCCTTAGCTGCTAGGCCCTAGACTGCAACCCGCCAGCTGCTACTCTTTTGCACGCAAGCCCGTTACCCCTTTTGATTGCGCCGCCTTTGTCGACCCTCCCCCGCATTCTCCTGCGCATCCTCCTCGCCTGCACGCTCTGCGCCTGCGGGCTGCATGCATTGATGCCGCAAAAGCCGGCGGGGGAATACTGCATCAGGGGCTGGTACACGGACAACGGACTTCCCTCGGGCAAGATCCGCGGCCTGATGCAAAGCCGTGACGGATACCTTTACGTCTCCACAAGCCAGGGCGTCTCCCGCTTCGACGGCATGCGTTTCCTGCGCGTGCCCATGGGTGACGAGGCCGCGAGTTCGCAGAACTTCTACCAGAGCGTGGAAATGCGCGACGGCACGGTGGCCAGCGCCGCCGCACTAGGCCTCTACCTGACCAGGGACGGAGCCGCCCGGCGACTGGGCACCGAGGACGGGCTTCCCAGCAATTTCGTTCGCTTCCTCAAGGTGCTCCCCGACGGGACCCTGGCAGTCGGCGCCTACCAGCGCATCTGCCTGGTCACGCCCGAGGGCGTGAAGGAATATCCGCTGCCCTGGGCCTCGGTCTCGGGTGTGGTGAGGGATTTCCTTGTCCGCAGCGACGGCTCCCTCCTGCTGGCCACCGAGCGGGGCCTGTGGTCCGTGCGGGACGGCGTGGCCACGGACCTGTGTGCGACGCTGAAGCTGCCACGCACCGCCTACACCTGCATCGAGCCGACTGAAACGGGGGCGCTCTGGATCGGTTCCAACCGAGGACTGATCAGGCTGCATGAGAACGGCCAGAGCACGATCTTCGACGAGCGTGACGGGCTGGAGAACGCCGTGGTCCTGTGCCTTCAACGGGACAGGGAGGACTCGCTTTGGATCGGCACGGACGGCGGCCTGTTCCGCCTGAGGGGAAACAAGGTGGAGGCGGCACGCTATCCGCTCTTCTTTGGCGCCAGCAGCATCTCGCAATTGCTGGAGGACCGGGAGGGCAACCTCTGGGTGGCAGGCACCACCGGCCTGTTCCGCCTTTCGAACAATCTCTTCCAAAGCATCGGAAGTGAACAGGGACTTGACCAACTCGGCCTTCTTTCGGTGCTCGAGTCACGCAGCGGGAAGTGGCTGCTCGGCTCCACGACGGGCACCATCTTCAGCTACGACCCCGCCACGCGGAGGGCCTCCAGGGCCTTTCACATGCCCAACACCGCACTCGAGAACGTGTATGCCTTCGGAGAGGACAACGAGGGGCGGCTCTGGATCGGCACCAACTCAGGCCTCTTCCGCCGGGACGGCGAAACCCTCGTCGACCTGACACAACGCGCGGACCGCGAGGCGAGCCTCGAGGCCTTGAGGAAAAACCCAGCGCTTAGGATCAGCGCCATCACCAGCCAGAGGGTCAACAGCATCCTCACCGAGAAGAACGGCCAGGTATGGATCGGCACGCGCGACGGACT
Source organism: Opitutaceae bacterium (assembly GCA_023265535.1). Lineage (GTDB taxonomy): Bacteria > Verrucomicrobiota > Verrucomicrobiia > Opitutales > Opitutaceae > MWDT01. The sequence goes on along the minus strand of JAHFTI010000180.1, from coordinate 5,348 downwards.
GTTCGTCTTTGATGGAAAATCCTTCGAGCGGCACACCATGACCGGCGGCCTGCCGGGTAACTTCGTGCGTTCCATCCTGCGCGCCAGCGACGGATCGCTGTGGATCTGCACGCCGCCGGATTACCTCGCAAACAGTACCCAACAGGAAGCCTATGTCGCCAGGCTCAGAAACGGACAATGGGAGCGCTTCCCGCACGAGGGGGACAACACCCCCGGCCCCTACTCCCGAAGCCTCTTCGAGGACTCCAGGGGCAGCATCTGGCTCGGCTCGATCGGGGAAGGCCTCTCACGTTACAGGAATGGGCACTGGACCGCCTACCGGGAAAGGCAGGGACTGCGGGACAATTTTGTCACCAGCATCACCGAGGACTCCCGGGGCTACCTCTGGCTCGGCACCGTGCGGGGTGTGCTGCGCGTGGCGATCGACGACTTCGATGCGCTCGACGAAGGCCGCGTCACACAGCTTTCACCCAGGCTCTTCACACGCGAGGATTGCATGCCGGACACCGGCTGCAGCGAATCGGGCGCGCCCAACATCCTGCGTGCGAGGAATGGCAACATCCTCATCCCCACCAGCCGCGGCCTGGCGATCATGGACACTCCGGAAATCCCGGAGAACACCCTGCCGCCCCAGGTGCTGATCGAGGAGCTGAGGGCGGGCAGCCTCGCCTATCCCACGTCGAGTAAGGTCCTGCTGCCGCCCAACGCGCAGGACATCGAACTGCACTTCACCGCCACCAGTCTCTCGGACCCGCAGAAGGTGCGCTTCCGCTACAGGCTGGAACCGCTCGACAAGGAGTGGATCGAGCTGAACAACACGCGCTCGGTGCGTTTTCCCAGGCTGCCGCGCGGCTCCTACACCTTCCATGTCATCGCCTGCAACAACGACGGAGTCTGGAACACAACGGGCGCGACACTCGACCTGGAGGTCGAGCCAAGCCTCTTCGAGCGGGATAGCATCCGCTTGCTGCTGCTGCTGCTGGGCGGCACCCTCGTGGCGCTGGTCATCAGGCAGCGCCTGAACAAGATCAGGCGCGACACGCGCCAGCTGCAGCAGGTCAACGAGGAACTCGAGCGCCGCGTCCTGGAACGCACGCGTGAACTCAGCCTCGCACGCGACCAGGCCGAGGCCGCCACGCGGGCCAAGAGCGCCTTCCTCGCCAACATGTCCCACGAGATCCGCACCCCGATGAATGGCGTCATCGGCATGTCCGGCCTGCTGCTCGACACGCAGCTTTCCGAGGAGCAGAGAAGCTACGCCGAGACGGTGAACAAGTCCGCCTCGGCGCTCCTGGAGGTGATCAATGACATCCTGGACCTCTCCAAGATCGAGGCCGGCAAGCTCACCCTGGAGGAGGGCTGCTTCCCGCCGGGCGACTGCATCGAGGAGGTGCTCGACCTGTTGGCGGAGCTGGCCCACCGCAAGGGGCTCGAGCTTTACTGCGACCTGGACGGGACGCTGCCCGCCCGGGTGCTGGGCGATTCGGTGCGCTTCCGGCAGATCCTCATGAACCTGGTCGGCAATGCCATCAAGTTCACACCGCGTGGCGAGGTCTGCGTGCGCGCCGCCGCCTCCCCTGCCGACGGCAACCGCAGCGAACTGTGTATCACAATTGTGGATACAGGAATCGGCATCTCCGAGGAGGCCCAGGCGAGGCTCTTCCGCCCCTTCTCCCAGGTGGACGAGTCCCTGCGGCGCCGGCACAGCGGCTCAGGCCTCGGCCTGGCCATCTCCCTGCAGCTGTGCACGCTCATGGACGGCGGCATGTCGGTGCGCAGTGAGCCCGGGAAGGGAAGCAGCTTCGAGTTCAGGGTGCGCCTGCGCCTGCCCGGCCCCGAGGAGCTCCTTCACGTGGAGTCCACCACGCCCGCGGCGAAGCTGCCGGCGGGGAGGCGCGTGCTGGTCTGCACCCCCAACGCAGGCATGGGCGCCAGCCTCTGCCGCAGCCTCGGCGGCTGGGGTCTCATTGCGGAAACCTGCCTCCCCGGGGCGGATTTCTTCGCGCGTATCGAGTCCGTGGCCAAGGGGGGGCTGGCCATCTCTGCGATCCTGGTCGACAGCCAGGGAGTGAATTTCCGCGGTTGGTGGCAGGAGTTGCTCGCCCACAAGGAGCTTGGCGACATTCCCAAGCTGCTGCTGGGCACCTCCTCGGTGAGGGAAAACAAGGCGCTTGCCGAGCAGACGGGCATCAGCCTGGTGCTGCCACGGCCCGCGCGGAGACGGCAGCTGCAGCTCAGCCTGGCCAGGCTGTGGGAACTGCAGGCACATCCGGAAGCGGGTCCCGCCACACCCTTCCCGCGCTCGGCCATCGCGTCCAGCATCCTCATCGTGGAGGACAATCCGATCAACCAGATGCTTGCACAGCGTCTCGTCGAGCGCTTCGGGCACAAGGCATCCCTGGCGGAGAACGGGCTGGAGGCGCTCACTGCACTGGCAAGGGAGCGCTTCGACCTCGTGCTCATGGATTGCCAGATGCCCGAAATGGATGGCTTCGAGGCCACGGAGGCTGTCAGGAGCAGGGAGGCGGGCGGAGTGCGCATTCCCATCATCGGATTGACCGCCAATGCAACCGACGAGGTGAGGGAACACTGCATCAAGGCGGGCATGAATGATTTCATCACCAAGCCCATCAGTTTCGACGAGCTGAACCGCGTGATGGACCGCTGGCTGACCCGCTGAGAAGCCCGGGCCCCGCGCACGGCGCCGGCGGCTCAGACCCTGAACAGGTCCGCCAGATAGGGGGCCAGGGCCCGATGCCTGTGGGAAAAGCCCTGCGCCTCAAGGAGGGCGGGCCGCACCCGGGCGCTGGCAAGAAGCGCCTCGCGGGCCATCTCGCCGAAGATCAGGCGCAGGAAGGCAGCGGGCATGGGCAGCCGGGCCCCCTTCCCGAAGGCGGCGGCAAGCGCGCGCGTGAACTCGGCATTGCGCACAGGCTCAGGGGCCACCGCATTCACCGGGCCTTCCAGCCCGGGGCACCGGGCGGCAAAAAGAATGGCGCGGCACAGGTCCTCGAGCGAGATCCAGCTCATCCAGGCCTGTCCGTCGCCCAAGGGACCGCCCAAGCCCAGGCGGAAGGGCGTGGCCATCCGGGCCAATGCGCCCCCTCCCCCGCCCAGCACGATGCCCAGCCGCAGCAGCACCACGCGCACGCCCGCCTGGCGCGCAGCAAGGGCCTCGGCCTCCCACTCTGCGCAAAGGTCGGCAAGGAAGCCGCGGCCCTGGGCGGAGCCCTCACCGAGCCACTCCTCCCCACGGTCGCCGTAAAAGCCGATGGCGGAGGCATTGACCAGCACCCTGCCCTGGGTGCCCCCGGCCTGCCCCAGGGCTGAGACCAGGGTTCGGGTGGGAAGCAGCCGGCTTTCCCTGAGCAGCTTCCTGCGCGCGCGCGTCCAGCGGCGGTCGGCGATGCCCGCTCCGCACAGGTTCACCACGGTATCCACATTTTGGAGACACGCGGGGGCGATGCGCCCGGAGGCGGGGTCCCAGGAATGGAGGTCCCCGGAAGGGCCCTGGGCGCCGCGGCGCAGCACCGCCGTCTCCACGCCCTCAAGCGCGGCCTCGGCCAGTAGCCTGCCCCCGACAAAGCCGGAGGCGCCTGCGACCAACATCCTCATGCCGCTTAGGATGCACGGATGCGGTCGGCAGGCAACACGGGCGGCTCATTCGCGCATGCGGGACAGCGCACCCAGCGCGGCCGCCCGTGCCTGGGCGTGGTCCACGACAGGGGCGGGATAGTTGCCGCCCAGCTCCACGCCCGCCAGGGCGAGCACCGCTGCGGGGGCCTCCCAGGGACGATGCAGGTGCTTCGCAGGCACCCGGGCAAGCTCCGGAACCCAGCGTCGCACGTAGGCGCCGTCGGCGTCGAATTTCTCGCCCTGCAGGACAGGATTGAAGATGCGGAAGTACGGAGACGCATCGGCACCACAACCCGCCACCCACTGCCAGCCGAGTGTGTTCGAGGCGAGGTCGGCATCCACCAGGGTGTCCCAGAACCAGCGCGCCCCGTGCTGCCAGGGAAGCCGGAGGTGTTTCACGAGGAAGGAGCCGGCGATCATGCGCACCCGGTTGTGCATCCAGCCCGTGGCCCAGAGCTGGCGCATGCCCGCGTCCACGATCGGATAGCCGGTCTGCCCGCGTTGCCAGGCTCGGAGCAACACACCCTCCGGGTCCTCCGCCCAGGGAAAGGACTCATACTGGCGGCGCAGGGGGCGCAACGGGGTGTCCGGGAAATGGAAGAGCAGGTGATGGGCGAACTCGCGCCAGCCCAGTTCCGCCAGGAAACGCTCCTCCCCCTTGCTGGCGGGGAAAACACCCGTCTCGCGACAACGCACAAGGAGCTGGGCATGCACGCGACGCGGCCCGATCTCCCCAAAATGCAGGTGAGGCGAAAGCCCGGAGGTTCCCTCGAGCGAGGGAATATCGCGGTCGCCATCGTATCCGGAAATTCGTGACGCCAGGAACTCGCGAAGCCGGGCTTGGGCCCCCTCCTCGCCGGGTTGCCAGTGACGGGGAAAGGCCTCGGCCCAGCCGAGGCGAGGCAGCAGGCCCAGCTCCTCGACCGGAAGCCCCCGCGGCCAGCGCAGCGGCGCCTTCGCAGGCCCCTCAGGCAGGGTGGAGGGAGGCTGCACCTCGAGGCCGAGGCAGTGCCTCCAGAAGGGGGTGAACACCTGGAAGGGACCACCCTGGCGGTTTCGCACGGTGTGCGGCTCAAAGAGAAGGCCACCGCAGAAACTGCGCGCATCCAGGCCCTGCGCCACCAGGCGGGACTTGATTTCAGTGTCCGCTGCCACGCCCTCGGGTTCGTAGCGACGATTCCAATACACGGCACCCGCTCCCGACTCCGCCACCAGCGAATCAAGCTCGTCCAGGACACTCCCGCGCCTGATGACGAGCCGCAGGCGCCTGCGGGCCAGTGCTGCCGAAAGTGAAACCAGCGAATGGTGAAGCCACCAACGGGATGCGCCACCGGGGGTCCACGCCCCCGCCTCGGGCAGCAGGAAGACGGGAATCACCGGGGCTCCGGCCTGCCACGCGGCCGCCAGGGCGGGATTGTCATCCAGGCGCAGGTCGTTGCGGAAGAGTACCAGTGTGGGTTTCAAGCTCCCCAGCTAAGCCACCCAAGCCCGCGGCGCAAGGCGACCGGCGGCAATCACCCCTGCTTCTAGGCCCCCTCATGCCGGATTAATAAGTGCGCATGGCGGGGGCTCGCTGCTTGCCCAGATCGAGCGCCACAGCTTTCAGTCCACCTTTTGTCATGAGCGACACCTCCTCCACAACAACCAAGCTCGGTAATCCGGCCGTCGTAGGCCTCGGTGGCTTCGGCCTCACCACCCTCCTGCTCCAGTTC
>JAHFTI010000179.1 GCA_023265535.1 Opitutaceae bacterium | reverse complement strand
GCTGGCCTCACTCCCCCGCCCCATCTACGGCTTTGGAGCCAGCCTGATGCTGGCCACCCTGGGCTACCACCTGGGCACCGACTTCAGCATGCTTGAATGCATCCTCGACGACGATCCTGCCAAGGAAGGCACCAGCTATGAAAATGTGCCGGTAAAGGTGAGACACTGCGCCACTTTCACGCCGCCCCCCGATGCCTCCTATCTGGTGACCTCACTGGAAAACCTGCATCCGATAGTGACACGCCTGCAGGCACTGGCCCCGAGACGCATCCTTGTGCCCGTGCTTCTCTGACGCCGATGAGCCTTCCCCCAAGCCCCAGCCATTTCATCTGGGACCACACCCTGGCCGCGCCGAGCCTGGGAGGGGCGCTCACGCTGAGGATGGAGGCGGAGACCCTGCTCTCCTGCACCCCCGGCGCGCCCCTGCGGCTCTGCGAACGCGGCGGGGTTGCCGAGACACCCGCGCTCACACGCCTGCGCAACGCCGTCTTTGGCAGCTCCGTGCATCCGCTGCTGCGCTGCGGGAACGGTGATGCTTGTGGCGAGGACGGCTGGCCGCCGCGTCAACAGAGGGAGTCCGGCGAGTTCTCCCCCCATTCCACGGAAAGACTGGCGGAACTTTACCGCGAACGCAGCGGGCCGCCCGTGCTGGCGTGGAGCCCGGCACTGGTGCGGCAGGCCGACGACATCATCGCCTCCTGCGACCGGCCCGTTGTGTGTATTCATCTTCGCAATACAGCCGCCGGACTTGCCGAGGAAAGCTGCGCTCAACCCGGGAGTTGGCTGCCCTGGCTGGAGCACACCGCAAGGGAGGGCCGGGTGAGCCTGGTGCTGGTGGGCGACGATCCCCTGCTTCCCGGATTCAGGGCAACGCCGCGCCTGCTGCACGCCTCAGGCGAAGGCTTCCCCCTGGAGCTTCAACTGGCGCTTGTCTCACGTGCCCGGGCATTTCTGGGCATGGCGTCCGGCGTCTGTTGTGCGGCAATGTTCAGCACGACGCCCTATGTGATCTTCAAGCACCCACGCCACCACAGCGAGGCCATGCGCCGTGAGGTGGGCGGCGGGGCACGGCTTCCCTTCGCGGGCCCCAACCAGCATTTCTGGCAGCGCGAGGCAGGTCGCGACGAAATCTCCAAGGCCTTCTCCCTTCTCATCCCATGAGCACGTCCCCCACTCCCGACTATGCAGGCAAGGTGGTTCTTGTGACCGGCGCCGCACGCGGCATCGGACGCAGCATCGCGCGCCATCTCGCCCGGCAGGAGGCCCGCGCGGTCATCGCCGACATCAACGCCGACCAAGGACATGCGACGTGTGAGGAATTGCGGAAGGAGGGACTTTCCGTACACTTTTTGCCCACGGACCTTCGCCAGCATGGAGCTCCCGCCCTGCTCGTCAGGGATTGCCTTGCCCAGCTCGGTCGTGTCGACCTGCTCGTCAACAACGCGCGCGCCGGCCAGCGGCTCAGCCTGGAAGAGGAGACCGAGGAAAACTGGACCCTCTCCCTGGATGTGGGCCTCAAGGCCGCCTTTTTCGCCTCTCAGGAGGCCATCCGCCAAATGAAGGCGCTTTCACTCCGTGGAAGCATCGTGAACATCGGCTCCGTGGCGGCCACCCTGGTCACCAACGAGTCCCCCTCCTACCATGCTGGCAAGGCTGCCCTCATGCAGCTGACACGCTACCTGGCTGTACACGGGGGCCCGTCGGGAGTGCGCTGCAATGCCGTGCTCCCAGGCCTGATCATCCAGGACGAGCATCTTCCCCGCTATGACGCCGCGGACAATGAGCAGTACCGCGGCTTGGTCGGACGATACCAGCCCATGCAGGTGCCCGGGCACTCGCAGGACGTCGCCGAAGCGGTCAGTTTTCTGGGAAATCCGAACAACAGCTACCTCAATGGCGCGTGCCTGGTGCTCGACGGAGGGGCGACCCTCCAGGAGCAGTTCGGCATGCTTCTCAGGAACCGACCCTAATTCATCATGAACCTGGAGCTCAAGGGACACACGGCATTGGTCACGGGGGGAAGCAAGGGAATCGGCGCGGACATCGTGCGGGTGCTCTGCGAGGAGGGCATGCGCGTGGCCTTCTGTGCGCGTGAATCCGCCGCGCTGCGCCAGCTGGAACGTGAGTCACAGGAAAGTGGATACACGGTGATGGCCCTTGCGACGGACGTGCGCTCCGCGGCAGGCATTGCGGCCTGCGTGAACACGGTGCTCGGCGCCTGGGGCGGGCTTGACCTGCTTGTGAACAACGTGGGTGGCGCGCCCGGCTTCGGGCCACTGGAGAGCCTCACGGATGAGCAATGGCAGGAAGCCTTCGAACTCAATGTGATGTCGACCGTGCGTTTCTCCCGCCAGTGCCTGCCGGCCCTGAGAAAATCCACGCTCAGGCGCATCATCAATCTCTCCTCCCTGAGTGCGGTCCAACCCGGTCGCTGGAATCCGCATTACACAAGCAGCAAGGCTGCCATGCTGAACTTCTCCAAGTTCCTGGCAAACAGCCTGGCCCCGGAGGGAATACTCGTGAACGCCGTCTGCCCCGGGCCCGTGCACAGCGATTCCTGGGAGCGCAACATCGTGAACAGCTCCCAGGTCCAGGCCCGCAGCCTCGACGAGGTCAGGAACGAAATCGAGCAGGGCGAGGCTGCCAAGGTTCCCTTGGGCCGTGTCGGGGAAGGCAGGGAAATCGCCAATGCCGTCGCCTTCCTCGCTTCGCCCCGCTCCGCCTGGACCACAGGCTCCTGCTTTCACATAGACGGAGGAAAACTCGCGGTCTCCCTTTGAGAAAACGTCCTTCGCATAGCGCCCCAGGAGTCCCGTCCTGATTCCATCGCCCCGACTCCAGGGGTTCCACCACACCGCCTCCACCCAGCCCTCCACCACTCCCCTGCCATGAAAGAGCCCTTGGTCTCCGTAATTCTCTGCAACTACAATCATGCCCGCTATCTCCGGCAATGCCTGGCAGGCCTCCTTGGGCAGACTCACAAGAACATCCAGATTGCCATCACCGACGACGGCTCCACGGACGGCAGCCAGGACCTCATCAGGGAATACGCGGCGAAGGACCCGCGCGTGGAACCCAACTTCTTCCCCAAAAACCGCGGCGTGGCGGATGCACTCTGCGATTGTGTGAGCAGGGCCCGCGGCAAGTACCTCTACGGAGTGTCCGCCGACGACTTCGTCATCAACATGGATTTCTTCAAGCGCGGCGTCCAGATACTGGAAGCCGATGCAAGGCCGGCGGGCTATTACGGGATCACCGGCATCTATGTGGCCGAGAAGGAACAGCTGACCGGTGGCATGGGCAGTGCCGAGGTGGAAGGCTACAACACGCCGCTTCAGCTCTGCGAGGGCTTCCTGAAATTCCGCGTGGCCGTCACCTCACTGAGCTGCCTGTGGCGCCGTGACATGTACATGGCGGGTGGCGGCAATGAGATGCCCGAGCTGATGAGAACCCTCCAGTCAGTCGTGGACAATTACCTCAGCCACAACCTCGCCTGGAGGCATGGCATGTATTACGAGAAGACTCCCATCGCCTGCCAACGCGTGTTCGAGGCAAAGAGCAATTTCAGCTCCCGCCAGACGATCTGGAACCTCGCCGCATGGTTCGCCGAGATGGAAAGGCGCCTTCGCCAGGTCGGCCTGAACTATCCGGAAATGGAGAAGGACTGGGAGCGCTGGCGTGCCCTGATGCTGATGGACTCCCTCAAGAAGAGCGGAGTGGTCTGAGGGGCGAAGGCAAGGCGGCCCCTGGGCAGGATGCCGCCTTGCACTGGGAAGAGGCCGCTCAGCTGGCGTCGGCCCGGGGTTTGTCCTCGGGTGCCGCCGGCATCCCGTAACGCGCCTTCAACGCGAGGACGCGCTCGTCCTTGTCATCGATCGCAGTGACGAGACCGACCAGTTCGCGCAGGAAATCATCGTTCCCGGATTCCTTGGCGAGCTCGGAGAGGGTGAGCCAGGCCTCGAGGTCGCGGGGGGCCAGGCGAAGCGTGGTCTCGATGGCCTTGAGGGCTTCGTCGCGTTTGCCGTCACCTCGGTAGGCCTTGCAGAGCTGATACCACAGTTCGGGGCGGGCGGCCTGCCTGCGCAGCGCCGAAAGAAGGCTCAGCTGCGCCCTGTCCCATCGGCCCTGTTCGAGCAGCACCCTGCGGTAGAGGGTGATCACACCACCGTGGCAGGGGTTGACTGCCAGGAGACGGCTCAGGCGGCTGCCCACATCGTCGATGATGCCGGCGTCAAAGAGAATTTCACATTCGGAAAGGAGCGTGTCGGAAGCCTCATCGAGGCGGACTCGCACGGGATCGCGGTTGGAACGGAAGGCGGGAGCCCCGACCTGAATGAGCTCGTCAAAGGCCTGCGTGAGCAAGGTGCCCCAGGCCTCGCCGAGGGCGAGCGGGTCCATCACCTGCTCATCGGAAGCCAGGGACAGCATGAGCCGCTCACGCAGCTTAGCCAGGCGGGCCGGCTCCGTGCAAAGGGTGGTGAGGGTGGCGACGGCCGTGGAAAGATCGGCAGGGCTAAGCTCGGCAAGCCCCATGCGCTCGAGCTGGGAAGGAAGGGTACTCAAGAGGCCAGGGCCAGCGGGAATGGACACCACGGGAATGCCCATCTCCAAGGCAAGGCGTGCCCCCTCGCGATCCCCCACGGCAACGGCGTCGACATAGAGATCAGCAAGGCTGAGCAGGGCCAGCTGTTCTGCGACCGAGGGGAACGGATCATTGGAGATGATGATCCGCGAGAGATCGACGCCGGCAGCCTCAAGACGGGTGTTGAGAAGCGAACATATCCGGTGCAGGGCATCGGGCGTGGAATCCGCCCTGTCCTGCGAATACAGGATGAGACGCGTGTGCGGCAGGGATGAGAGGAGCCCCACCCAGGCGTTGGCGAGCTCGGGCGTAATCTCGGAGAAGGGTGACGCTGAGACCAACACCAGGGCGTCCTCGGGAAAGCCAAGCCCCTCGCGACTCCATTCACAGGTCGAGCCAGGCCGTTTCGTATTGTCGACAAAGAGGAGTCCCTGCGTGGGCAGCAGGCCTGCGCGCATCTGGCCGCGTGCCTTGGGCAATTCGGCCTGGTCCGTGAGCAACAGGTCCAACTGGGAGAGGGGATAGGCGCAGTTGCTGCGATCCAAGGCAAGCTGCAGCGGCGCCACACGGCTGAGGGCAAGTGGGGAGACGGGATCCTTCATCCTGACGCCGTCAGTGAAGAACATACACACATCGAGCAGACGGTCCAGGAGGGTCTGAACCGCATCCTGGGCGGAACCTGAAAGACTCGTCCTCTCCACGCCTTCCGGAAACACGACAGGGGAAGGCGCCGCTCCGTCACACGAGGTCTCAAAGACAAAGAGCTCGAAGCGCAGCGGATCCAGGGCGCGTGTCAGGGCATGCGCCTGATTGAGCGAGGCCCCGGGGGCGGCCCCATCGAGCACAAAGCCAATCTTGAGCCGACGATCATCGCGCGGAAAGGAAAGGGGCTCGGGCAACTGCAACGCCGGTGTCACAAGAGTCAGCATCCTGGCCCTAAGGGCAAGCAGCTCGGCCAAGGCGGAAGGGACGGCCCGCAACACTTCGCTTTCAGTGGACTGCAGGTAGCGGTCCAACATGAGGCGCACCACGCTTGCCCCACGGTTGGCTTCCACGAGACGAACAAATTCATTGAGGCGACGCAGATGGTGGGAGGCCACGGCGGCGGCCTGTCCCGGCTGCTGAACCTGCTGAGGCAGACGCAACAGGGCCTGTACATACGCGGGCCAGAACGCATAGGAAAGCTCCTCCACGGGCGGCAGGGAGGGAAGCTGCCAGGAGGGTGCGCTCAGCAGGGCCACCGGAATCCAGCACCAACCGATATTCTGGTAAGCGACAAGGCGCTGCAGGGACTGCTCATCCACAGCCTCGTCAACACAACCTGACCCCACATACAATTCGACAATGTGCGCCAGCGCCTCGGCTTCCGGGCCTGACTTCTGGCGGAGCGGTTGCCTGAGGAGCAATTCGACCGCCTCGTCCTTGAGAGCAAGCACTTGGTCCAAGGTCCCGGTGCCCTGTGAGAGCGAGGCAAAGGCGGATTCAACCCGAGAAAGAAGCTGTGAAATCATTGTGGAGGAAAGGCTGGCCGGTTGGGGTAAAGGGCGGACGCGTGAGGACATTACGAAGACCTACAGCAATGCCCACGCTCACCACAGGAGGATGCTACATATTCGCCTGCGTGACAAGGGACTAGGACAACATTTTTTCAGCACCCAGGGAAACTGCTCCAGGCGGGTCCTGCTGGCACACGCGGGACGGCAGAAATTGCCCAGCGCCCCCCGCGACCGAAAAAAATAAAAGCCCTCCACATCAGGACAATGTGGAGGGCTGGAGACTCACGAGGCTGCTACCTCGCGAACGACCGATCAACCCAAGAGCTTCAGGGCGACCTGGGGCGTCTGGTTGGCCTGGGCGAGCATGGCCGTGCCGGACTGCACCAGGATGTTCCAGCGTGCGAGCTGGGTGGATTCCTGTGCGACGTCCACATCGGTGATGCGGCTGTTGGCGGCTTCCAGGTTGGCCTTGTTCACCGTGAGCAACTCGCCGGCGAAGCTGAGTCGGCTCTGCTCGGCGCCGTTGGCGGCGCGCATGGTGGCCACGTTCTCGATGGCAGTCTTGATGACATCGATGGTGACGGTGGTCGAGGTCATCGAGACATTGCCGCCGCTGGACAGGGTGCCCAGGCCGGTGGCAGTGCTGGCGAGGTCGCGGGAGACCAGGGAGATCGACGTGGAGGTGCTGAGGTCCTCCGTGGCGTAGATCGTCTTGTTCGCCGCGGTGGAGAACAGCGAGATGCCGTTGAACTTCTCCGATGTGATGGACTCGAGCTGCTTCGACAGGGCCTTGAACTCGGTGTCGTAGTTCGCCTGGTCGGAGGTGTTCTTGGTGGCATCCTCGTAGAGCGTCTTGAGCTCGCTCATACGATCGAGGATCTTGCCGGCCACCTTGAGGGCGCCATCCTGTGTCTGCAGGAAGGACACTGCGTTTCCGATGTTGTTGTTGACAGCACCCTGGCGCTTCGAGGCCGAGGCCAATTTCATCGAGACGGCCAAGCCGCCGGCGTCATCCGAGGGCGAGACGATCTTCGATCCACTGGACAGGCGGTTCAAGCTGCGCTGGAGGGATCCGTTGGAGGCTGCGAGGTTGTTGGAAGCGACGGTCGCCGCGTAGTTGGTGTTAATTACGACTGACATGATGGTATCTTTCCTTGATGGGTGCGACTGTCCGTCGTCGCCACGGATCGGATACGGGTTCGGCGCCGATCACGCCGTTCGTTTACTTTGACAAAATGGAGTGTGAGTGAAGTTGGACCAGGGTGGTCTGTGGAAGGGGGGAGTGGGAGGAGCGGTTCCTGGAAGCGGCCCTTGCGAGGGCGTGAGCTGGAGGCGAAGCCTGGGCATCTCGCGGTCCCTGCATCTGGATCCCGGCGGCCTCAAAGGAGGCTGGGGCGCCCTGGGCATGTGCCGCCATTCCGGTCCGGGCCCTACCCCAGCCTGCCCTCGTAGGGGCGGTGTGGGGAAGTGGGTGTCGAACCTGGAACGAGCTACCGCGGTGTGGATCAGCCCAGGAGCTTGAGGGCGGCCTGCGGGGTCTGGTTGGCCTGGGCGAGCATGGCGGTGCCGGACTGCACCAGGATGTTCCAGCGGGCGAGCTGCGTGGACTCGGAGGCGACATCGACATCCATGATGCGGGAGATGGCCTGTTCCATGTTGCTCTTGTTCACGACCAGGAGGTCCTGCGCAAACATGAGGCGGCTCTGCTCGGCACCGTTGGAGGCGCGCATCGAGGCGACAACCTGGAGGGCGTCGGTCACCGTGGTGATCGAGCTGACCGAGGACATGCTCGTGGTGCCTGCGGCGA
>JAHFTI010000006.1 GCA_023265535.1 Opitutaceae bacterium | reverse complement strand
CCGGCGTGCTCATTCCGCTCACCGCCATCATCATGCCCTTCCTCTTCGTGATCGTGGTGGCCTGCGTGAAATTCTTCCACGACCGCAGGACCCAGGAGCTCCAGCATGAAACCATCCGCCATGCCCTGGAGAAGGGCCAGCCGATCCCGCCGGATCTCTTCGTGGTGAAGTCCCCCATCGAGAAGGCCGAGAAGTCGGACAAGAAAAACGACCGAAAGGCAGGCCTCATCCTCATCGCCGTCGGTGTGGGCCTGCTCGTCCTGCTGGGCGGCGCCTCCGACCTGGTGTACATGCATTCCTTCGGTGGACTCCGCTGGGTGGGCCTGATCCCCGCGTTGATCGGCGTTGCCTTCCTCGTCAACTGCGCCCTTGAGAAACGAGACGAGACCCGCAACAAGAACTGAGGCCGCCCCGGCCCGCCCCTCCCCGCGCGCCACGTTCCCTCCCGGTGTCCCTTTCCGACTCAGACCTCATCGCCCGCGTGCTTGTCTCCGACGACAGGCACGCCTTTGGCGAGCTCGTCAAACGCAACCACTCCGCCCTGCGCGGCTTCCTGCGCGGGCTCACCAAGGGCGACCACGCCCTCGCCGACGACCTTGCCCAGGAGGCACTCATCGAGGCGTACCGTTGCCTCTCGCGTTTCGAGGGCGGCTCGAGTTTCTCCACCTGGCTGCTGGGCATCGCCTACAACCGCTTCCGCAGCCATCAGCGCAGGCGCCGCGAGGAGCCGATCGACACGCGCGAGGAGCACCCCTCGGCAGACGCCCCCGTCCAGGCGGACCACCGGCCCGCCACCGAGGCGGGCGTCGATCTTGAGGCCGCCCTGCAAAGCCTGTGCCCCGAGGAACAGGCCGCCTTGCGACTCTGCTATCGCGAAGGCCTCTCCCACGACGAGGCCGCCGCGCTGATGAGTTGTCCCCTCGGAACCCTCAAGACCCACCTGCTGCGCGCCAAGGAACGCCTACGCACGCTCCTGCAGGCCTACGCCTAGCTCGGCCACCCTCACCCCACCTCTCACCAGGCCCGCGCCGAGCTCGCCCCCGCTCCCGCCCCCTTTCCCCGACGTCACCATGGACACCGAAGACCAAGCCCTCTGCCGCCTCATGAAGGACCATGACCCCGCGCACATCGACGACGCCGGCTTCACACACCGCGTCCTCACGGCCCTGCCTCCCCCGCGCAGCCGCCTCGCCACCTGGCGCCGTCCGCTGCTCCTGCTGACGGCCTGCCTGGTGGGCATGCTGCTTCCCCTGCTCATCGATGGTCCCGCCTACCTCGGCGCCCTGGAAAACCTCATCATCCTGGCGACACAGCAGCCGCTGCTCCCGCTCGGCGAAGCCAGCCTGGGCGCCCTTCCCCTCGCCTGCCTCGCGGCCGGCCTCCTCCTGAGTTTCGTCTGGGTGTTCAGGGCGCTGCGCTCCCACTGAGTTCGCCTGCCATGGGCGCCTGCGCCGCGCCACCAGGGTTGCAGGACGAGGCAGGGACGAAATCTGAAACCGCCGCCGTTTCCCTCCCCTGCGGCTTACCCATCCTCCATTTTCGTCGGATAACGGCGCTCCTCGTTGCCGCGGGCGAGCCGGTCTTCCGGGACAGGCCCCACGCAACTGACGTCAGGCTGGACAATTATATCGAAGTCATGCCAGCGTCCGCCGTGCCCCGCAGCTGGACCCCCGAACAGGCCACCTCGCTTGCCCCTGACAGCGCCTCCCTCAAGGCCGCGCAGGGCCTCGCCTCGGCGCGCAAATGGACCTCCCTCGGCCATGACGACCGTTTCGTCTGGGGACTGGCCCAAGGCTCGGGCAAGGACCCCTACCAGTCGCAGATCGACCTCGACGAACCGGCCTTCAAGTGCTCGTGCCCGAGCCGCAAGTTTCCCTGCAAACACGGACTCGGACTGCTCCTGCTGCACGCCTCCCAACCCGTGCCCGAAGCCGCTCGCCCCGCCTGGGTCGAGGAATGGGCTGCCAAGCGCGCCGAACGCGTCGCCAAGGCCGAGGCGAAGGCCGCCCAACCCGCCGAGGCGCCCGACCCCGCCGCACAGGCCAGGCGTCGCGAAAAACGCCAGGCCAACATGGCCGCCGGCCTCGCCTTTCTCGACGGTTGGCTGCGCGACCTCGCCCGTCAGGGCTTCGCCTCCCTTCAGGGGGCGACTTACGCCTTCTGGGACGAGGCGGCCCGACGTCTCGTGGACGCACAGGCACCGGGCCTTGCCCGGCGCCTCAAATTGCTCTCCAGCCTCACCGGCTCCGCCGCCTCAGAGGAACAACTCCTCGCCGGCCTGGGCCGCCTCCACCTGCTGGTGAGCGCCGCCCAGCGCAGGGAGGCCCTGACGCCCGAGTGGCAGGAGGAAATCGATGCCCAGCTCGGCTGGACAAGCGACCAGGACGAACTGCGCACACGCACCGGCGAACAAGCCGTCTGGTTCACGGCCGCACAGACCAGCAGCGAGGAGAGCGGTGTGATCACGCGCACCACCTACCTCTTCGCCGAGAACCGTCCGCCCGCACTCGTGCTCGAATTCTCACACGCCTCCCAGGCCCTTGCGTCCACCCTGGCACTGGGACGTTCCTGCTCCGGGGAATTGGTGCGCTTTCCCGGCGTGCGCGCCGAACGCGCCCTCTTCAAGGGTCCCAGCTCCGATGCCGAACGCCCGGCGCTGCGCTGCCTTGACTCCTGCGCCGAACTGTTGGCGGCCCACGCGGAACAGCTCGCGGCCAACCCCTGGCGCGATGAGTTGCCCACCTTGGTCAGGCTCACGCCGGCCTTCGACAGCAGCGGCTGGAGGCTCCAGGACGCCACGGGTGCCCTGCTCCCGCTGGCGCGCGACTTCGCCGCCCGCTGGGAACTGCTCGCCTGCTCAGGCGGACACCCCGTCGCACTGTGCGGACTCTGGAACGGTTTCCATTTCCGCCCCCTGAGCCTCCTCACGGCCGAGGGGGCGGCCTCGTTCAGCCCCTGACCCATGCCCTCCTTCCAGCAGACAGTCCTCCTCGGAACCGAGCGCATGTCCGCGCCGCCGACCGCCCCCCATCCCGCCCTCGCGCCCGCCTGGGAGTTGCTTGACTGGACCTCCGACCGCGAGCGCGCACTGCTCGAGGGCTTGGCCCTGGTGGGCGGCACGCGCACCGCAGCCCAGCTGTCGGCGCAGGGGCCGGCCCTGCCCGCAGGCGCCACCGCGGAGTCCGCCGCAGAGGCCCCTGCGGCAGCTGCGGCACTGCTGCCGCAGCTCCTGTCGGGCGATTTTCGTCCCCTGCTCGGCGAGTGGCTGGCCCTCTGTGGAAGCCGCGGCCTGATCCTGCCCCCCCTCGCGCTGCCCCGCGTGTTGGCAGCTGCCACGAGGACGGAAAAGGAGGCCCTGGCGGCGGTCCTCGGCGAGCGTGGCCGCTGGCTGCTCCGGCAGAACCCCGACTGGCACAACCTGCTCGCCGCCGACTCCGCGCCGCCCGACAACGCCTGGGAGGAGGGCTCGCCCGCGGAGCGTCTCGCCTGGCTGCGCGCCCGACGTCGCAGCGCCCCCGAGGCGGCGCGTCTCGCCGTGCAGAAGGGCTGGGCCTCGGAGTCTGCCGATTTCCGCGAGGAGCTCCTCGCCCTCTTCGCCGAAAACCTGGGCTTGGCCGATGAACCCTTCCTCGTGACCTGCCTCGGCGACCGCAGGAAGGGCGCGCGCCAGGGCGCCCAACGCCTGCTCGCCACCCTGGACGGTTCGGCCCTTGCCACGCGCCTGCGCGAGCGCGCCGCCCGCCTCGTGTCCTACCAGAAGGGCTTCCTTTCGAAGAAACTCGAGCTCGAGCCCCCCGCCGCCTTCGACCCAGCCTGGAAGGCCGACGCCCTCGAGGAAAAAGCTCCGGCGGGACTGGGCGAAAAGGCCTTCTGGGCTCAGCAGATCCTCTCCTGCGCCCCCTTCCAGGACCTGCGCGCACGCACGCAACTCGACACCGAGACCCTCTGCAACCTCGCCTCGAAGGGCGAGTGGGGCGAGCTGCTTCTCCACTCCTGGTTCCTGTCGCTCGACCTTTTCCCGGACGCGGAGCTTGCCGCAGACCTGCTGAGGCGCGTCCTCGCCGGCTCGTTGAAACCCCCGCACGGCCTGCAGCGCCACGCCGTCGTGGAAAGGCTCCTTCCCCTCTGCCCCGTCGCCGAGCGCTGGCGCCTGGTGCTCGATCACGGCGAGGAGGGGCTCCTGGCCTGGCAATGCCTGCACCTGCTCGGCGAGGCCCCCGAAAAGGGACAGCCCGCAAGGCTGCTCGCGCTGCTGGCGCCCGCGCTCAGGCAGGGCACGGTGCCGGGTGGCGCCCCCCAGGCCGTCCTCGCGGCACGCCACCTCCCCCTCGGCCTGCGCGAGGAGGCCGCCCGCCGGGTCCACCGCGACGAGGGCCTCACCCGGACCGCCGACTGCTTCCTGCGCGCCCTCGACCTGCGCGCCACGCTTCACGCCTCCTTCAACGTATCCAAAGGCCCACTACACCCATGAACCAAGTCCTACGCGAAACCGCCGAGCGCCAGAATGCCGCCGAACTTGCCTCGCTGGCCGCCCAAGACAGCCGCCCCCGCCCCCCCGACTGGTCCCTCTCCCCCTGGGCCGTCTCAAGCTACGTGCTGGGCTGCACCCTGCCCGATGGCACCGTGATCACACCCAAGTACATCGGAGATCGCCGCACCATCGAGATCGCGGTCTCCACCCTCGCCACCGACCGCGCCCTGCTCCTGCTGGGCGTCCCCGGCACGGCGAAAACCTGGGTGTCGGAACACCTCTCCGCCGCCATCTGCGGCAACTCCACCCTGCTCGTCCAGGGCACCTCGGGCACGGGCGAGGAGTCGATGCGCTACTCCTGGAACTACGCCCTGCTCCTCGCCGAGGGCCCCACGGAAAAGGCCCTTGTGGCCAGCCCCATGCTCAAGGCCATGCGCGAGGGAAAACTCTGCCGCGTGGAGGAGTTGACCCGCATCCCCTCGGACGTGCAGGACACCCTCATCACGATCCTCTCCGAGAAGGTGCTGCCGGTGCCCGAGCTCGGCCTGAGCGTGCAGGCGGCCAAGGGTTTCAACGTGATCGCCACCGCGAACAGCCGCGACCGCGGCGTCAACGAACTCTCCAGCGCCCTGCGCCGCCGCTTCAACACGGTCGTGCTCCCCCTGCCCGACACCGCCGACGCCGAGGTCGAGATCGTGCAGGCGCGCGTCGCCAGCCTCAGCCGCGCGCTTGAGTTGCCCGCCGAGCCCCCCGCCCTCGAACAGATCCGGCGCGTCGTCACGATCTTCCGCGAGCTGCGCTCCGGCGCCACCGCCGACGGCAAGGCCAAGGTGAAATCGCCCAGCGGCACGCTGAGCACGGCCGAGGCGATTTCCGTCGTCACCAACGGCATGGCCCTCTCCGCACATTTCGGCGACGGCACCCTCTCGGCCGGTGACCTCGCCTCCGGCATGGTGGGCGCTATCGTCAAGGACCCGGTCCAGGACACCCTCGTCCTCAGGGAATACCTCGAGACCGTCGTCAAGGAGCGCGACGGTTGGAAGGACCTGTACCGCGCCTGCCGCGACCAGCTCGCCTGAGCCAGCACCATGGCCGGCACCGTCTCAATCCTCGGCATCCGCCACCACGGCCCGGGCTGCGCCCGAAGCGTGGCTGCCGCGCTGGACACCCTCCAGCCGGCCGTCGTCCTGATCGAGGGCCCCCCCGATGCGGATGCCCTGATCCCCTGCGTGGCAAGGGAGGGCATGGTTCCTCCCGTCGCCCTGCTGGTGCACCGGACGGATGATCCGCGCCAGGCCGTCTTCTATCCCTTCGCCGAGTTTTCCCCCGAGTGGCAGGCGCTGCGCTGGGCGGTGGCCCACCAGGTTCCGGTGCGTTTCATGGATTTCCCCTGGCAGCATCGTTTTGCCCTGCGCGACGAGAAGTCACCCGAGGCGGAAACCCCGCTGCCCGACGGCGCAGTCCGCGTGGATCCCGACGACGAACTCCGCGGCGACCCGCTGCTCTGGCTTGCGAAGGCCGACGGCTACAGCGACGGCGAGCGCTGGTGGAACGACCGCGTGGAGGAACGCGGCGATCCCGCCGGCATGTTCGAGGCGATCCTGGAGGTCATGACCGCGTTGCGCGCCGAACTGAAGTCGCCCGGCTGCGGCGAGCAGCGCGAGGAAGAGTTGCGCGAGGCGTGGATGCGGCGCGTGCTGCGCGAGGCGCAGCGAGAATTCCTCGGCACGATCGCCGTCGTGTGCGGCGCGTGGCATGCCCCCGCCCTCGCCCACCCGCCCAAGGTGTCCGCCGACAACGAACTCCTGAAGGGACTGCCCAAGTGCAAGGTCGGCGCCACCTGGGTCCCCTGGACCTACCAGCGTCTCTGCGCCGCGAGCGGGTACGGCGCGGGCATCGATTCCCCCGGCTGGTACGAGCACCTCTGGAAACACCGCCACGATTCACGCCTCACTGCGCGCTGGCTCGCGAAGGTCGCGCGCATCCTTCGCAAGCGCGACCTCGACGCCTCGACGGCACAGGTGATCGATCGCGTCCGCCTTGCGGAAAACCTGGCCGCCTTTCGCGGCCGCCCCATCCCGGGCCTGCCGGAGCTGAACGAGGCCGCACTCGCGGTGTTCTGCGGGGGCGACGCCGGCCCGATGAAGCTCGTCGCACGCGAGCTTCACGTGGGCGACCGCCTGGGGCAGGTGCCCGAGGGTGTGGCGCAACTTCCCCTGCAGCAGGACATCGAGGCCACCCAACGCCGACTGCGGCTCAAGCCCGCGGCGAGCCAGACCCAGCTTGAGCTGGACCTGCGCGAGCCGACCGGCCTGGAGCGCAGCGAGTTCTTGCACCGCCTGGACCTCCTGGGCGTGACCTGGGGACGGCGCGCCACGGCTTCGGGCAAGGGCACCTTCAAGGAGGCCTGGACCCTGGAATGGAAACCGGAGTTCGCGCTCGCGATGATCGATGCCTCGCGCTTCGGCAACACCGTGGAAACCGCCGCAAACGCGGCCGTGAACGACAAGGCTGGCCCCGCCGCCACGCTCGAGTCCCTGTGCGCCCTGCTTGAGACAACGCTTCTGGCGAACCTGCCCCTGGCAGGCGCGCACCTGATCCGGCGCATCGGGCAGGAGGCCGCGCTGGGCGACGATGTGCTCCGGCTGGCGCGCACCGTGCCCGCCCTCGCACGCCTGGCGCGCTATGGCAATGTGCGCCAGACCGACGCCAGCCAGGTGCAACACATCCTCGACGGACTCATCGCCCGCGTCCACGTGGGCCTCCTGTCCGCCGTTGCGGGAATCGACGACGAGGCCGCGTCAGGCTGGCACCCCGTCGTGAGGGAGTTCAACGCCGCACTGGGCCTGCTTGAAAGCCCGTGGCGCGAGGACTGGGTGCGTGTCCTGCGGAAACTCCTGGAGAGCGAGCCCACCCATCCCCTACTGGCAGGCGCGGCGCTGCGCCTGCTGCTCGAGCAGGGTCACCTCGAGTCGACGGAGGCGGAACGTGCGCTCAGCCACGCCCTCTCGCACGCGCAGGGGCCGGCCCGCGTCGCCGCCTGGCTTGAGGGCTTCCTGAGTGGCAATGCCACCGTGCTGATCCACGAGGCCACGCTCCTGCCCCTGCTCGAGGCCTGGGTTGCCAGTCTGGGGGCGGAGGCCTTCACGGAGACGCTTCCCCTGCTGCGCAGGACCTTCTCCACCTTCACCGCCCCCGAACGCAGCCAGGTCTTGTCGTGCCTTGGCCGCGCCCGGACGCGCCAGTCCGGCACCAGTGATGGAGACCTTTCGCTCGACCCGCTGCGCGTCGCGCAGGTCCTTCCCACCCTCCTGAGCCTGCTCGGCAAACCAGCCCCCTCCGCGCCCTCCTCCCCATGAGCAACCAGGTCCCCACCCCACAGCCCGGGACACCGGACGAGGCCGCGCGCCGCTGGCGCCTCATTCTCGGCCGCGAGGCAGCCGACTCCCCGTCCTCCCTCCTCACGGGCGATGACCTCGCGATGGATGCCGCGCTGGAGGCACTCTACCGCAGCAGCGACGATGCTGCAGCCAAGGGCCAACGCGGTGGGCTCGGGGCCTCTGCGCCCAATGTGGCCCGCTGGCTGGGCGACATCCGCAGCTATTTCCCGGCGGGCGTGGTGCAGGTGATGCAACGCGACGCGCTTGAACGCCTCAACCTGCGGCAGATGCTGCTGGAGCCGGAGATGCTCGCCGCGGCGGAGCCCGACGTGCACCTCGTGGCGACGCTGCTCTCACTCAGCCGAGTCATCCCCAACCGCACCAAGGACACGGCGCGCCAGGTGGTGCGGCGCGTGGTGGAGGACATCGAGCACAGGCTGGCGGAACCGCTCCGGCAGGCCGTGCGCGGCGCCCTGGCGCGCTCGGTGCGCAACCGCCGCCCGCGCCAGCGCGAGATCGACTGGAATCGCACGATCCGGGCGAACCTCAGGAACTACCAGCCCGATCGCCGCACGATCATTGCCGAGACGCTCGTGGGGCACGGACGCAAGCGCAGTTCCCTCAAGGACGTGATCCTGTGCGTGGACCAGAGCGGCTCCATGGCCGGCTCCGTCGTGTACTCGTCAATCTTCGGAGCGGTGATGGCCTCGCTGCCGGCGCTGACCACACGCATGGTCCTTTTCGACACGGCCGTGGT
The DNA here is from genome assembly GCA_023265535.1 of Opitutaceae bacterium. Lineage (GTDB taxonomy): Bacteria > Verrucomicrobiota > Verrucomicrobiia > Opitutales > Opitutaceae > MWDT01. The sequence goes on along the minus strand of JAHFTI010000006.1, from coordinate 18,610 downwards.
CGACCTCACCGCCGAGCTCAACGACCCCGTCGACCTGCTCTTCGGCGCACAGCTGGGAGGCGGCACCGACATCCACAAGGCCCTCAGCTATTGCACCGGCCTGGTGCAACGCCCCCACGACACCACGCTGCTGCTCATCTCGGACCTCTACGAGGGCGGCAACAACGACGGCATGCTCCAGCGCGCCGCCGCCCTCGCCGCCGCCGGCGTGAACATGATCTGCCTGCTCGCGCTGAGCGACCAGGGCGCCCCCATCTACGACCATGCCAACGCCGCCCGCCTCGCCAGCATGGGAATGCCCGTCTTCGCCTGCACCCCCGACCAGTTCCCCGAGATGATCGCCGCCGCCCTCAGCCGCCAGGACCTGCACCTCTGGGCTCAGCAGCGCGGACTGAAGTTGGAGCGGGGGGAAAAGTGAGGGTCACCCACGTGCGCAAGATCCTGCCGCGCCGCGGGACGAGAGGAGAGGAGAGGAGAGAAACCTCCCAGGTACTGACACAAGGCTGGTTCCCCTCTCGGGGCTCCCCATCCTTCAAGGCACTTCGTACACCTCGACGATTGCGACGCCGCTGCTGCCGCCGACCCCTTCGCAGGTGACCGTGTAGAGGCCGGGCGCGAGCGTGACGACCAGGGCGGCATCCTTCGAATCGGCCTCGTTGGACGTCATGGCAAAGGCCTTCACCGTCTGGCCGGCGGCAAGCACGGCACTCTTGTTGGCCGGCAGATCCGACCAGTTGTCGCTGGTCGCCACGACGGTGGCGGTGCCATCGGTGATCCTGTGCAGCGTGATCTTCGGATCCTCGAGCACACCGCCCACGCCGAACTGCGAAAGCCCGGGACCGACGCCGCGGATGAGGTAGGTCTTGGAGACGGAGCCGTCGACCACGAGCCCAGGGACCATCACGTTGTTTCCGCTGCCCACATAGCCGCGGTTGGAGACATTGACCAACTGGGAGCTGGCGCCGGAGACATCATAGACCTCGACCAAGGCGATGCCGGTGGCGGCACCCTTGCCCTTGCACTCGGCTGTGTAGCTGCCCGGTTCAAGGTCCACGAGGAGCGCGGAGGAGCGGGTGTCATCGGTGCCACCCGAGGCCGCGGCCTTGAGCGCAAAGGCTCCCACCGCATGGCAGGACTTGTTGATGTCCTCGTAATTCGCCGCATCGGTCCAGTCGTCGTTGACCGCGACCTGTTGCACGGCCTCGAGGTCGGTGCGGAAAAGCGTGAGGGTCGGGTCGGTGAGCAACTCCCCGAGCGGCAGTCCGAAATCGGCGAGTCGGGCACCGACCGCACGGATGAGCATGCGCTTGCGGGTGCCTGCGGGCCCCGAAAGGACGAAGCCGGGCACCAGCAGGTTGTCCTTGTCGGCCACCTTGGCGCGGGCGGAGATGTTGGCCAGGGCAGGCACCTTGTTGACCGTCAGCACAAAGCTGTCCGAAGCGCTGGCCTGGCCGTCGGAGACCGTGACCGTGATTGTCGCCACCCCCTCCAGGCCAGGGGTGGGAAGAACGCACACCGTGCGCGTGGTGCCACGGTTGCCCAGGAGAATTTGGGTGTCAGGCACCAGCACCGCATTGCTCGAGCGGGCGGTCACGATGAGCGAGGCGGCGCCCCCGTTGGCATCGCCGACCGTGAAGCTGGCGGGCTCGGTGGCACGGCCCTGCACCGTGAACTGGTCGCTGATGTCAGTGATTGTGGGGGCGACGTTGGAGGCGATGACCGCTGCCGTCGACTTGAGGCGCAGGAGCAGGGTGTTGGTCCCCACCTCGATGCCCGTCACGTCCGAGCCGACCTGCACCGCGGTGGCGGACGCGTCATAGAGACCCTTGAGCGTGGTGCCCAGGAGCCAGGCCGTGCCATCCGTCCTGAGGTAGGCGGTGCAGTTGCCACCGGCGGCCACGGAGCTCACGGCGCTCGCGAGCTGCCGGGGTGTGCTCAGGTAGGAACCACTCGTGCCCAGCTGCCCATACTGGTTGCGCCCCATGGTCCAGGCGCTGCCGTCAGCCTTGAGAAACACAGAATGCTGGTCGCCCACGGCGAGGCTGATGACATTCGTGGCGATTTGCGTGGGTGCGGTGTTATGGACGAGCGAACCCAGGCCGAGCTGCCCATACTGGTTGGAGCCGACCGCCCACAGGCTGCCGTCGGTTTTCAGATACAGCAGGTGGTCGTTGCCGGCGGCTGCGATGCTGACGTCCGAGGCGAGTTGCAGGGGGCTCATCTGCGCGCTGGTGCCCGTGCCGTTGAGCGTGCCGTAGCTGTTGCGGCCAAGACCCCAAAGTGTGTTGTCCTCCTTCAGGTAGAGTGTGTTGTAGTTGGTCTTGAATACCTTTTTGACGCCGCTGTCGACCAGGCGCGGCACGTAGGTGGAATACGTGTTGCCGGTGTTGAGTTGCCCGTAGGTGTTGTGGCCAACGGCCCAGAGCGTGCCGTCTGTCTTGATGAAGGCAGTCATGCTGTGGCCGGCGGCCACGGCCTTGACCCCGGTGGCCAGTGTGACCCGCGTGGACTGGAACAGGTAGCCGCTGGTGGCGAGCTGGCCGAGTTCGTTGGCCCCCTGCCCCAGCAGGGTGCCGTCCTCCCCGAGGATGAGGCAATGTTCGAAGCCCACCGAAAACTCCTTGATGCCCGAGCCGATGCGCGCGGGCGCGGTGATCGAGCGCACCCGCTCGACGCCCAGGCTGCCACCCGTCGTGTCTCCGGCGGCCCGAAGCACGCCATCCTTACCCAGGAACAGTGTTCCATCATCGACGGCGGCGACCTTGCGAGTGCCGTTCAGGTCAAAGCGCCCTTGGCGCGGCATGGACCCCGACGGGGTGCTGGCGTTGCCAAGCCCCAGTTCGCCGCTGAAATTGGCGCCCGCTCCCCAGACCCTGGCAGCCTTGTCCACGTACACGGTGTGAAGGTACGAGTGGCTCACGTGGGTGACGTCCGCGGCGACCGTGATCGGGGAGAGCTGGGTCGTGCTGCCCCCGTTGCCCAACTGTCCGATATGATTAAACCCCATGCCCATCAGGACACCGTCCGTGCGGATGAAAAACGTGTTGCGCGTGCCGGGGCTGACGAAGGCAACAGCGCTGCTGACCTGGGTGAACGCATTGACCTGGGTGCTGGTGCCAAGGCCAAGCTGGCCATCGGTGTTCTTGCCGGAGGCCCAAAGCGAACCATCCTTCTTGATGATGAAGCTGCTGGAACCTGCGGCGGCCACCTGCGCCACGTCGTTGGCAAGCAGCACAGGGGTCGACTTCACCACGCCGCTGCCATCACCCAGTTCGCCCAGCGTGTTGGCACCCATGCCCCAGAGCGTGCCGTCCTTTTTCAGGAAAAGGCTGAAGGAGCTGCCGGCGGCGATGGCGATGACTTCGCTCGCGATCTGCACCGGGCTGGAAAAAGCCAGGCCGCTTTGCGCCAGCTCCGAGTGCGAATTGTCGCCCAGGCCCAGCAGTTTTCCCTCGTGCGTCAGAATCAGCAGGTGATCGGTGCCCGCGGCGGCGGCCTTCACATTGCTGAGCAGAGGAATGGGGGTGGGAACGAGACCTTGGACTGGTCCGAGCTGACCGTGGGAGTTGAAGCCCATGCCCCAGAGGGTGCTGTCCTTGGTGATGTAGACGGCCCAAAGGGGGGCGGCCACGACGTCGGTGACACCGCTGGCCACCACCTCGGGTGCGATCAACTGGGGGTTTTGGGAAAGGCCCAGCTGGCCCTGCCCATTGAAGCCGGCGACCACCACAATGTCGTCCGCACTCGCCTGGGCAGGAACCGGGGACGCAGCCTGCTGGGCGAGGACAGGCGTCGCAGCCGACAAGAACCAGGGCATCATCGCCAAGACACTTGCAACCAGGATATTGCGCACAAGAAAGGGGACGTTCTTGGCGGCCAACGGCTGATGACGGAAATGGAGAAGGGACCGGCGGGGCATGGCGCCTGTATGGGGCGCCGACAAGGCCCGTCAACACCCTATGCATGTGCGAATTGCGGCTTTCAGGGACTGCGGGACTCCGCCGGGTTGCTCACGCTTGCTGCCGATGCCGCAAATTTCGCCGACATCCACAACAAGCTATAAATCATACAAAAGGAGATCAATGGCACCACACGCCCCAAAACCATGAACCGACATTATGCACCCGCAAGCAAAGGCTAATAATCTCTGCGGGCATCCGTTCGGACAGTGCAGGACAAACGGCGCAGGTCCTTCGTGGGGACACGGGTGGTGCAGAGGACCGCTGAGAACGGGGCGGGGCCAGCACCGCAGGGGGAAATCATGGACGGCGCCTGGAACTTCTGCACGAGCGAGGCCCGTTTGATCAGGTCCCCCCTGGCCCCTTTTCCTGGAGCTCGCACAACCGCCCAATGAGCGGCCAGAGCCTCGCCCGTATTCGGCGGGTTTCAGCCGCATGCCAATGCCTCAGCAGCGGCAGCCACTCAGGCGTCGCCTCCCTGGCAACCAGCTCCGCCAGGAGCTCAACCGTGTCATGGTTTCGTTGATGCGCGCCTCCATGCAGGGACAACGCCGGGTCGAGAAAGGGCATCTGGGGGACCTCGCCCTTGGCGGCAAGTGGCACCTGGGCCCGAAGGACGCCCAACCAGTCCTCCGCCGCAAATCGCATGGCAAGCTGCAGGCCGCTGGGTCCGTATTCCAAAAGTGGATACCCATCGTGGTGCGCCACCCGCAGCAAATCCAGCGCGAGCAATTGGTCTATCACTGCAATGACCTCCTCCTGCGAGCGGCCGGCGAAATGGCCATGCCCGTCGGTCTTGTCCAGGCCCAGTTGGAGCACGCGCTTCGAACGGCTCCCTCGCAAGGCCAGTGCCAGGTTGGTCCGCCCAGCCCGGCCCACCAGCTCGTTCACAACGCTGAAGATGGCGCGAAGATCCTGGTCGCGGGGCGGCGCCGCCTGCACGACCTGTGTCTGGGCGCGCGGAGTCCTGTCACGATGTCTGGGCCGCTTGTGCACGGGCTGCAGGCTTAGGGGAAATGTGAAACACCTGCAAGACCGGGGGCATCGAGTCCCCTCCTCACCCGCACAAAAAAACCTGCCCCGCGCAACCCTGGGTTGTGTGACGAGGCAGGCCCGAAATCTGGACCTCTCAGCGTTTCCCTCCCTTACGGCTTCCCCATCTCGATCTTCGTCGGATAGCGACGCTCGTCGTAAGTGCGGGCCAGCCAGTCCTTCGGAACGGGCACCACGCAGAGATTGAGCGAGCGGTTGTCCTCGGAGAGCATCGCCGACTGGATCGAAATGCGTGTGCCATCCGGGTGGAAGGTCGGGTGGATGTGGTCGGCTGCGGTGATCTTGTGGCCGCCGGTGAGCAGCATCATCTCGTTGGTCCGGCGATCGATCAGGTAGAGGTTGCGCGCGAAGTCGTCACCCACCGCCCAACGCCCGTCGGCCGAGCCATGCACGTGCCACAGGCCGCTGCCCGACTTCGTCTGGCCGGCGAGGGTGAGCTCGCGTGTGCGCAGGTTCACGATGCCAAGGCCGGTCGCGTGCTGGCGCGAACCGCTGGGGCCCCAGGCGTCGGTGAAACCGGGCGCGCGGTGGCCGAGGATGGCGATGGCCACCTCATCCTTGCCGATGACCGCCTCGTGCGTGACCCACTCGTAGTCCGCTTCCGGATACAGCGGGCGCAGGCCCGTGCCGTCGGCCTTGACCGTCCAGGAACGCTGCGGCGACTTGCCGCCCGTCTCCCAGCAAAAGATGATCTCACCAGGCGTCCACGGATTCGACTGGATGTGGCCGACCTGGAACGGAACCGCGACCACGGGCGAGACCTTGCCCGTCTTGAGCTCCATCTTGGCCACGCCCGCGGGGCCGGCACCCATGTTGCGCGCACCGAAGACCGGCTCGATCTTGGTGTCCTTCGGCAGCAACGCGGCGGCCGCGTCCTTCAGCATGCGAAAGTACACAAAGTCCTCGTTCGCATCGAGGGCGAGCTCTCCTCCACCGCCGATCTCGAGCGGGATCGTGCCGAACACCGTCTCATAGCTGGCCGCCGGCTTGAGCGTGCCCGCCGCGCTGTCGGCAAACAGTTTGGCAAGGTCGATCGCGACCACCTCGAGCGGCACCGTCGGGGGCGTGCGCTTGCCGTCGGCGCCGGGCGCCTCCTTGGCCGGATTAAGATGGTCCGTGCGGCGGCAGAAAAACAGCCGCATCGATTTCTGCGCGATGCACGGCGTGCCCTGGTAGCCGGTCTCGGTCACCTGCACGATGTCGCCCGTCTCCTCGTTGACCGCCATGGCCTGGCCCTTCACGCGGTTGGAGCGGAACACGATCCACTTGCCGTCCGCCGTCCACTGCGGGTGCGTCGGATAGATCTTGGAGTCGCCCGAGGGCGTGCTGGTGAGGAAAGTCAGTGGCACGCCGGTCACGGGATCCGGCACCACCTTGCGTTCGGACGGAAAGCGGCGACCCATCTCGGCGCTCAGCGGAGTGAGCGTGGAAAGTGCGAGGAAGGCGATCAGGGGCGTGAGAAGGCGTTTTGAAATCATAAGCAAAGGGGGTCGAAGTTACGACAGGAGTCGCGAGGCAGGACGCGGGCCGCCCAGGAAGGTGGCACTAAAATTTGCAGCCACTCGCGACACGGCCCGGCCCCCCCCCGCTCACGACTGCGGCTGCCTCCTCCTGCGCAAGTCACACCGACGCCGCTTTTCCCCATCCCGGCGCCTGCCGGGGCGCACTCGTCGCTCAGTCATTGCACCCTCCCCCCGCCCCCCCTAGCCTGCTTCCAACACCAACCCCACCCCGCCATGTCTTCCAAAACCATGAGGGCAATTGCCAAGACCCAGGCCGGCCCCGGCCTCGAAATGGTCGAGGTCCCCATTCCCGAGCCAGGCATCAACGACGTCCTCATCAAGATCCGCCGCACCGCAATCTGCGGCACCGACGTCCACATCTACAACTGGGACCACTGGGCCGAGCAGACCATCAAGCCCCCCATGGTCATCGGCCACGAGTTCGTCGGCGAGATCGCCGAGGTCGGCTCCAACGTGCGCGGCTTCAAGCCCGGCGACCTCGTCGACGGCGAGGGCCACATCGTCTGCGGCGTGTGCCGCAACTGCCTCGCCGGCCGCCGCCACCTCTGCAAGAGCACCCGCGGCGTCGGCGTGAACCGCGACGGCGCCTTCGCCGAATACCTCTGCATCCCCGCCACCAACGCCGTCCACGTCGACCCCTCCATCCCCCTCGACGTGCTCGCCTGCTTCGACCCCCTCGGCAACGCCGTGCACACCACCCTCCAGTGGGACCTCGTCGGCGAGGACGTGCTCATCACCGGCGCCGGCCCCATCGGCTGCATGGCCGTCGCCATCGCCCGCAAGTCGGGCGCGCGCAAGGTCGTCATCACCGACGTCAACCCCGCCCGCCTCGCCCTCGCCGCCCGCATGGGCGCCACGCGCACCGTCGACGTATCCAAGGAAAAACTACAGGATGTCCAGCGCGAGCTCGGCATGAAGGAGGGCTTCGACGTCGGCCTCGAGATGTCGGGCAACGCCGTCGCGCTGCGCGACATGATCGACAACATGACCCACGGCGGTCGCATCGCCCTCCTCGGCATCATCCCCGAGGCCGCCTCCATCGACTGGCACAAGGTGATCTTCAACATGCTCACGATCCGCGGCATCTACGGGCGCGAGATGTTCGAGACCTGGTACAAGATGACCGCCCTCATCCAGAGCGGCCTGGACATCACCCCGGTCATCACGCACCGCCTGCCGATCGCCTCCTTCCAGGAGGGCTTCGAGCTCATGCGCGCGGGCCGCAGCGGCAAGATCGTGCTCGACTGGGAAAACACCTGACGCATCCGGCATCCCATCGCCCCACCCCGCACCTCATGAACGACTCCTTCCTGGACGACCTCCGCGGACGCCTCGCCTCCATCGAACAGGCGGGCCTTTTCAAGCGCGAGCGCCTCATCACCACGCCCCAGTCGGCCCACATCGCCACGGACGCCGCCGGTGAGGTGCTCAACCTCTGCGCCAACAACTACCTCGGCCTCGCCTCCCACCCCGAACTCATCCGCGCCGCGCACGAGGCCCTCGACCGCTGGGGCTTCGGCCTGTCCTCCGTGCGTTTCATCTGCGGCACCCAGCAGATCCACCGCCAGCTCGAGGAGCGCCTCTCCGCCTTCCTCCACACCGAGGACACCATCCTCTACAGCTCCTGCTTCGACGCCAACGGCGGCGTCTTCGAGGCCCTGCTCGGCGAGGAGGACGCCATTGTGAGCGACGAGCTCAACCACGCCTCCATCATCGACGGCATCCGCCTCTGCAAGGCGCGCCGTTTCCGCTACCGCAACCGCGACCTCGCCGACCTCGAGGCGCAGCTGCTCCAGGCCCGCGCCGCCGGGGCACGCCACGTCCTCGTGGTGACCGACGGCGTCTTCTCCATGGACGGCTACCTGGCGCCCCTCGACGCACTCTGCGCGCTCTGCGAGCGCCACGGCGCCCTCGTGATGGTGGACGACAGCCACGCCGTGGGTTTCGTCGGCCCGGGCGGCCGCGGCACCCCCGAACACTTCGGCGTGATGGACAAGGTGGACATCCTCACCGGCACCTTGGGCAAGGCCCTGGGCGGCGCCATCGGCGGTTATGTCAGCGGACGTCGCGAGATCATCTCCCTGCTGCGTCAACGCTCCCGCCCCTACCTCTTCTCCAACACCCTCGCCCCCGTGGTCGCCGCCGCCTCGATCGCCGCGCTCGACCTCGTCGAACGCGAACCCGCCCTGCGCCAGAGGCTGGAGGACAACACCGCCCACTTCAGGAAGGGCCTCACCGCCGCCGGCATCGAGATCCGCCCCGGCACCCACCCCATCGTTCCCGTCATGCTCGGCGAGGCCACACGCGCGCAGCACGTCTCCGCCGAGTTGCTCAAGCGCGGCATCTACGCCGTCGGCTTCTTCTACCCGGTGGTCCCGCAGGGCCTCGCGCGCATCCGCACGCAGGTCTCAGCCGCCCACTCTCGCGAGGACCTCGACCGCGCGATCCAGGCCTTCGTGGAAATCCTCTCCTGAGCGCCTCGCTGCGGCTGCAGGAAATGTGCGCCTGCACGCCCAGGGGCCTTGCGGCGGGATCCGCCCCGCGGGCCCGGCATCCCCCTTGCGCACCGCCGGAGCCTCCAGCACCTGCCCCCCCACCCACGCCGCCCGTCCCCGTCCCTCCTCAAAACCGGAACGCCGCCTGGAGCGCGCGCGCCAGCACCGCCGCCTGCGGACGCAGCGAGACGAGGCGTGGATGGAACACCAGCACCAGCTCGCGGTTCAGCGCCTCGAGCGCCCCGCCCTCGACCTTCACGCAGCTGCCCTTGGCGAGGTCCCCGACCGCGAGCGTGGGCACGACCGCCGCATAGGCCCCCGAACGCACCGCTGAGAGCAACTGCGGAAACGACTGGCAGGCCAGCACCGGCCGAAACTCCAGCCCAAGGGACGCTGCGATCTCGCGCAGCCGCCCCGTGAATTGCCCGTCCGAATTCTGGGCCGCCATGGGGAAGCGCCCGAAGAGGTCCTTCAGCCCCGCGCGCGCCCCACGGCCCGCCAGGGCCTTCGGCACCAGCGCGCAATACTCGAGCGTGCCCAGCCTGAGCCCCTCGATCCCGGGCGGGAGCGCATCCCTGCGCACTACCGCAAAGTCCACCCGGCCGTCATTCAGCTGTTGGATGATCTCCTTGGTCCTCAGGTGGAGCGTCGCGAAATGATAATGGCTGCAGGACTTGGGAAGCTTTCCCAGCCGCGGAATGATCAGCCACTGGATGAGGCTGTCACCCGCCGCGATCGTATAGTCCACCAGCTCCGAGCGACACTGCGCCCTGAAATCGGCCAGGCTCCGGAAATTCTGGCGCACGAGGTCCGCCAGCTGCACGCCCTCCGGCGTGAGCTTCATGAGCTTCCCCTGCCGGCGCGCCACCTCGCACCCGAAGTACTCCGAAAGCTCGCGCAGCTGCCTGCTGTACTGGCTCTGCCTCACCGTGTCGGACGGCGCGGCCGCCGCGATGCTGCCGGCATCGTGGACCTTCAGCAGCACATGCAGCCTTTCCAACGAAAGACCGCCTTCGGAGAGCAGGGAATCAAACATGACTTAAAAGTCAGGTATGCTTTCGAAAGCTGCATGGAAGAAAAGCGAAAAACTCCGTAATATCCCAAGACAAGATTACAAATGCGCGCCGCACACCGAACCCTGTCAGGTCGGTGGGGACCGGCCCACACAACCCGCACACCGCCCATGTCAGCCCCTTTTCCCACACATCACCTTCCCGGCTTCCGTCACAGGTAAACGGACGCCCTCCCCTTTCGGGGCAGTGAGAGCGGGGTTACTTCGCCTCGTAAGCGCGTGGTCGCCGGTTCGATCCCGGCACTCGGTCCCCGGACCGGGTTAGCTCAGTGGTAGAGCACGTAAAACACCCCTCTCAACTTTCTCCCCGATCTCCCTCCCGATCGTCCCCGATCACTTTCCTGACCTTTTGGACAGTGAGGACAGGGTTACTTCGCACCACTACAAATCCCCGCGCTCCCCGCAAACGGAGCTGCAAAAACGAGCGCCAGCCTCCCGCAAGGGAGGCCTGGAAGGGCTCCAGGGGAAACCCGGTCCGTTTCCTTCCAAATTTCCCTACTCCCTTTGGGGGGCAGTAAGCCTGCGGCTACTTCTGGACAAAACGCCTGAAACGCGAAGCCGGTTCAAATCCGGCACTTCCGCGGGCGACTTTCTCCCCCCTCCCTTTTCCCGCCCCCACCGGCGCACCGCGCCCCGGGCCACACACACCCACACGACAGGAGGCCACCATGGCCAAGTTCAGCATTCTTTCCGCGCTCAGCCGCAAGGCACCCGCACAACCCGACACCCGCAACCTCGCCGGCGGCCGCGCCTACGCGCAGTCCCCCAAGCTCGAGCTCGTCTCCACCCTGCTCACCACCTTCCTCAAGGATGAGTTCTACCGCACGGAACAGAAGACGATGGCCCGCATCCAGGAGCTGATCACGCAGGTCGACGACCCGCGCTTTGTCGCCAAGGCCGCCGTGTATGTGCGCCAGGCGCACGGCATGCGCTCGGTCAGCCACCTCGTCGCCGGCGAGATCGCCCGCCGCGTCAAGGGTGCAGACTGGACCCGCGGCTTTTTCGACGCCGTGGTCCGCCGCCCCGACGACGTGCTAGAGATCCTCGGCTACTACGTCGGCACCTATGGTCGCCCGATCCCCAACTCCCTCAAGAAGGGGCTCGGCCAGGCGCTCTCGCGCTTCGACGACTACCAGCTCGCCAAGTACCGCCGCGAACACTCGGCCTTCAAGCTCGTGGACGCCGTGAACCTGCTCCGCCCCAAGGCCACCGCCCCCCTCGGCCGCCTGGTGCGTGGCGAACTCGCCGCCCCCGAGACCTGGGAGACCCGCCTCTCGCAGGCCGGCCTGGTCGGGGAGGACCACGAGGTGCTCGCCGCCAAGCAGGCCGCCTGGTCGGAACTGCTGCGCGCCCGCAAGCTGGGCTACCTCGCCCTCCTGCGCAACCTGCGCAACATCCTCACCCAGGCCCCCGAGCTCGCACCCGAGCTCTGCGCACAGCTGACCCACGAGCCCGCCATCCGCCGCTCCCTGGTCTTCCCGTTCCAGTTCCTCACGGCGCTCGAGATCCTCCAGCAGGGCAACCTGCCCGAGGCCTCCCGCCTGATGGACGCGCTCAACCAGGCCGTGGACCTCTCGCTCTCCAACGTGCCCGCCTTCGAGGGCCGCACCCTGGTGGCCCTCGATTGCTCGGGCTCGATGAGTGGACGCCCGCAGCTGATCGGCTCGCTCTTTGCTGCAGTGCTCGTGAAGAACAGCGCCGCCGACCTGCTCGTCTTCAGCGATAGCGCCCGCTATCTCTCCCTCAACCGGAGCGACTCGACGCTCAGTCTCGCCAAGTCCATCGGCTTTGCGCAAGGTGGCACCGACTTCAACAGCATCTTCGAAAAGGCCGACAAGGCCTACGACCGCATCATCATCCTCTCCGACATGCAGGCGTGGATCGGCGGCGGTGCTCCCACCCGGAGCCTCGCCGACTATCGGCGCCGCATGGGAGCCCAGCCTCGCATCTTCAGCTTCGACCTCAAGGGCTATGGAAGCCTCCAGTTTCCCGAGCCGGGCATCTTTGCCCTCGCAGGTTGGAGCGAACGCAGCTTCGGGCTCCTCACGCAGCTTGACCAGGATCCCGCCCTCCTGCTCAAGGAAGTCGAAGCCACTCCCCTGGCGGTCTGAACCAGCGACACCTCACAGGCACATCGCCCACTCCACCGCTGCCCGGCCCTCCCTCTTCCCGGAGGGCCCGGGCAGCCCCCTTTTCCCTAATCCCCCCGTCTCCCCCTTTCATCATGCCCATGGAAATCAAAGCCCGTGACCTCCTCGCTGCCGGTTGGCAGGAAGGTCCCCGCCTGGGTGCAGCCCTTCGCCGCGCCCGCGAACTCGAGGCCTCCGGCCTGGAGCGCGAGCCCCTGCTCGTCCAGCTCGAGCAGGAGTTCCCCAAGCTCACGCCCCGCGTCCCCCTGCGCGCCACGCCCGCCCCCTTCACCGAGGCCCTGCTTGCCGAGTCCCCCGGCGAGCTCTCCAACCTCGAGGCCTGCCGCACCCGCATGCGCGAACTCCTGCGCATGCCCGTCATCGAGGCCGGCGCCCTCATGCCCGACGCCTGCCCCTCCTCTCCCGAGAAGGCCTCCATTCCGGTGGGCGGAGCCATTGCCGTGCGCAACGCGATCATTCCCGGCGCGCACTCGGCCGACATCTGTTGCTCCATGTTCGCCTCCTTCTTTCCCGCCACGCATCCCGTGGGCGAGATGATGGACCAGCTCCAGAAGCTCACCCACTTCGGCGCCGGCGGCCGCCCGCGCGGCCAGCAATGGAGCTCCCCGGTCCTCCAGGAACCCGTCTGGGACAACCCCTTCCTCTCCGGCCTGCGCAGCCGCGCCCAGGACTTCCTGGGCACGCAGGGCGACGGCAACCATTTTGCCTATCTCGGCGAGGTGCGTTTCGCCGCGCAGGACCTCTCCCGCCTCCGCGAGGCCGGCCACGAAACGCTCGCCGATAAACTCTCCCGTTTCGACGGACACTTCCGCGTCCTCGTCACGCACCACGGTTCGCGCGGCCTGGGGGCCGACGTGTACAAGCGCGGCCAGAAGGCGGCCCGCCAATGGTGCGACCACAACGCCCAGGAGGTCCCGGACACCGCGGCCTGGATCCCCGCCGACAGCGCCGAGGGCCAGTCCTATTGGGAGGCCCTGCAATATGTCGGCCGCTGGACCCGCGAGAACCACCGCCTGATCCACCAGGCCTTCCTCGACCGCCTCGGCCTCGACGCCGCCGTCCAACTCGGCAACGAGCACAACTTCGTCTGGAAGCAGGGCGACCTCTTCTTCCACGGCAAGGGCGCCACCCCGGCCTGGAAGGACGAGTCCGGCCGCCCCCTCGTCGGCATCATCCCGCTCAACATGGGCCGCGAGATCCTCCTCGTGCTTGGTGCCGACAAGGCCTCCTCGCTCTCCTTCTGTCCGCACGGCGCCGGCCGCAACCAGTCGCGCAGCGCCACCCTGCGCCCCTTCAAGGACGCCGACGGCAACATCGATCCCCAACGCGTGCAACAGGTCCTCGCGGAGCACACCCCGGGACTCGACATCCGTTGGCATTCGGGAAAGCCCGACCTCTCCGAGTCGCCCATCGGCTACAAGGATGCCACGAAGGTAAAGGAGGAGATCACGCGCCACGGCCTCGCCACGGTCTTCGCCGAGATCCGCCCCCTCGGCTGCATCATGGCCGGCGAGGCCGACGAGCAGCCCTGGCAGCGCGCACGCCGCGAGAAGAAGGCCGCCCACAAGGCCGAGCGCCGCGAGGGCGACTCCCAGATCGACGAGGACCTCGCCCCATGAAGCCTCTCCCCCAAAAGGAAACCCTGCACCGCCTCAGGAGCGCCGTCCGCCGGCGCCACCTGGGCGTGACCCCGCGCACCCGCGTGCACAAGGACCTCAAGAAGGAGCACGCCCGCACCCGTTGCCGCAGCAAGGACGCGGAGGGCTAGGCAATGGGTTACCCAGGCAAACACGATGCCGAAGAAAAGCTCCTCCGCCACCTGGAGCGTGAGGCGCAGATCCTCTGGAGAGCCATGCGGGACCGCCCGGTGATCCCCCTCGAAACGCCCTATCAGCGAGGCTGGGAGCGCCGCTTCTGCCTGCGCGACGACATCCACCAACGGCCCGACCGGCGCATCTTCGCCGAGGTGCTCCCCCAGGTGAACTGGTCGCAACGCTGTCGCAACCCCGAGTTCCTCGACCGCCACGGCAACCCCATGGGCTTTGGCCCGAGGATCATTCCGCTCGCACGCTGGAGAAGCCTGGCCTGGCCGGAGAGCCACAAGCGCCTCTTCGCCTTTGGCCATTGGCCCGACGAATATGGCCCTCGTCAGGCCAAACAGAACATTCTCGGCTACCGTCTCCACCGAAGTTGGTGGCTCGCCACAGTGGTGAGCCCCCTGATGGTCACCCACCGCCAGGTGGACCTGCCCGAAGTCAGGGAGCGCTTGGCCGAGATCGAATCCTACATGACCCACAGCCAGGGCTGGAGCCGCCTCGGCCGCCTCCACGGACGCCGCCAACGCTGGTACTGCCCACACCCCAAGGACCGCGCTTTGGCTGGACTCAGGGAGGCAATGGAAGCCATGTGCTGAAACAAGTAGGCACTCGCTGAAGCCGAGCTAGGTCCGAGCACCCAACGGGAGCATCATGACATTTGCTGCCTCCACTCCATTTCGGGAAGCTGGGCCTGCCATTGGCTGGAACAGGGACTTTTTAGGGTATGGCAAGGTGCCTTCCCAAATTAGCGGTCATCTTTCCTATTCCACACTGGATAATTGAATTGCACCTGGGCGCGCCCGGACATCCTGGCTGTGAGCACTTCAGCCCAGCCCACGATGGCTTCCAGCGCCCCCTCCTCACCCCTCGCCCTCGGTTACTATCAGCTGCCCCTATCGGTAGGCATGGCAGCTGCCATCGATTTGCTCCCGGCTGATATCGCCCGTCACCTGGCGACACCGGGCTCGATCCCGCTCGGCCCACTGCTTGCCGACAAGATCCGGGAGCATGCACAGCGACTCATCGAAGCTGCCAAGGGGGATACCAACGAGGAATGCGGGCAAGCCCAACTGCGCCTCGCCAGCACCCTGCTGGCCGCGCTCGATGCACACGACCCTGACACGTCAGGGGCCGACGCCACCTCCTTTTCCACCCGTGGCGTGCTCACTGCACTTCTGCCAACAGCCGCTGGCGCCACCCCACCCGAAACCGGACTCTGCCAACCCTGGCTGTTCACGGCATCAAAGGGGAGCCCCAGCCTGCTCTCCGAGCTGCGCCGTGAACTCTCGGACTGTGACTCCGTCGACATCCTCGTAAGCTTCATCACGCTTTCCGGGGTGCGTCGCCTGGAAGATGCGCTCGAGCAACTCGCCAAAAACCCGCGCGGTGGCCGCCCGCCTGTGCCCGTGCGTATCCTGACCACCACGTACACGGGTGCCACGGAACAGGCCGCCCTCGATCGTCTCGCCGCCCTACCCAACACGCGCATCCGCATCTCGCTGGATGGGCGCCGCACCCGCCTCCACGCGAAGGCCTGGATCTTCCAACGCTCCACCGGTTTCGGCTCCGCCTTCATAGGCAGTGCCAACCTCTCCGCCGCCGCGCTACTCGGTGGTCTCGAATGGACCGTAAAACTCACCCAGGCCGGGCAGTCCGACACCTTTGAAAAGGCGCGTGCGCACTTCGAGACACTGTGGAATGACCGCGAATTCGAGTCCTACGACCCGACCAACCAGGACCACCGTGATGCCCTCGGTCAGGCCCTGCGAAGGGAATCCGGTGCGTCCAAGGGAGGCGGTGCTCCAGCGCTCTTCACCTTCTTCGAGCTCACCCCGAAAACTTACCAGCAGGAATTTCTCGAGCAACTCGCCCACGAACGTGCACACGGCCGCTGCCGCAACCTGCTCGTCGCCGCCACCGGCACCGGCAAGACAATGATCGCGGCCTTCGACTACCGCGCCCAGTGTGCGGCTGCCGCCCCGGGCGCGCGCCCCCGCCTGCTCTTCGTGGCGCACCGTCAGGAGATCCTGCAGCAGAGCCTCGCCACCTACCGGGCGGTATTGCGCGACCAATCCTTCGGCGAACTGCTTTTCGGCGGGCATACGCCCGCATCCACCGATCATCTTTTTGCAACCATCCAAAGCACGCTGAGCACCGGGCTGCTCGAAACACACCCGCCGACACACTGGGACATCGTCGTCATCGATGAATGCCACCATCTCGCTGCCGCCTCGTTCACCCGGTTCGTGACGCGTGTACAGCCCCGCCTTCTCCTCGGACTGACCGCCACGCCCGAGCGCGGTGACGGCGAATCCATCGCGCGCTTCTTCGACTCGCGCCCCGACGGGACCCCGAGCTGCGAACTCCGTCTCTGGCAGGCCCTCGACCTGCAACTCCTCTCCCCCTTCGAGTACCACGTCGCCGACGACCCCTGTGACTACGCAGGCGTTCCCTGGAACCGCTCCGGGGAGAGCGCCGCGCTGGACACTCTTGTATCCGGAAATCAATTACGCGCGCAGGCGGTGATCGATGCCTGGGTCCGCCTTTCCGGTGACCCACGCCGCTGCCGCGCACTCGCCTTCTGCGTAAACGTGGCGCACGCCGAATTCATGGCAGCCGCCTTCAATGCCGCCGGCATCCCCGCTGCCTGCCTGCACGGAGGCACTGGGGACAACGAGCGCCTGGCCGCCCCCCAACGCCTGCGCGCCGGCACCCTCAGCGTCATCACCACCTGCGAACTCTACAACGAGGGAGTGGACCTCCCCTTCGTGGACACCCTGCTGCTGCTGCGCCCCACGCAAAGCCCCGTGATATTCCAGCAACAGATCGGACGCGGCCTGCGGCTCCATGAAGGCAAGACCGCCTGCCTGATCCTGGACTTCGTGGGCAACACCGACGAGGACTTCCGCTACGACAGGCTCTACGGCGGCCTTTTTGGCATGACCCGCCGTCAACTCATCGAGGCGATTGAAAATGATTTCAGCCATCTTCCCGCAGGCTGCGTGGTGCGCTTCACCAAGCGCAGCAGGGAGCAGGTCCTCAGCCGGCTCCGCCTTCTCGGCACCAACAGATGGCGCAACCTCTGCCGCGAACTCGCCTCCTACTGCATCCTGGCAAAAACACAGGAGCCTCGGCTCGTCGACTTCCTGCGCGACCAGGGAATCAGTCCCAGTGATATCTACCGTGAGACCAGCCCGGCCGGCTGGGCTGCACTGAAACGCGGAGCGGGGCTGCCCATGCCCCCGGAAGCACCCGAGGAGGCCTACCTCGGAAAACGCCTCTGCTCACTCCTCCACATCGACTCAGATGCCCAAATCGCGGTGCTGGCCAAGCTCGCGGGCGAAGCCCTTGACCAGGAAAGCCTGACGTCCGAGGAAGGCCTCCTCGCCCAGATGATCACCTATCAGGTCGACGGCACCACCAGCCAGGTCGGCAGCTGGAGACGCTTCCGCGAGCGCCTGGAACACGCCCCAGCAATTCTCGCCGAACTCCGCGAGCTCGCAGCCTGGCTTGAGGCAAAGTCGATCACCACTGACCGGCCGATCCCGGGCATGGAAGATCTTCCGCTGCGACTGCACGCACACTACGACCAGCGCGAGATCCTGACTGCTGTCGGTTGGCTCACCGCCGACAAGCGCATACCCTTTCAGGCTGGCGTCCTCGGACTGCCCTCCCGGAAAACCGAGCTCCTTCTCGTCACGCTCGACAAGACTGACGCCCTGCACGCCGCAGTGGCCTACCACGACTACGCCCTCGCACCGGACCGTTTCCACTGGCAGAGCCAAAACAGCGCCGCCCCCACCACGGAGGCGGGTTGCCGTTATCTCGAAAGCACCACGAACGGCTGGAGCTTCCAACTCTTCGTGCGCCCCCGCAAAGGCGATCCTTACTGTGCCCTCGGCCCGGTCACCCTCCTCTCCAGCGAGGGCGCCCGTCCCATGTCCATCACCTGGCAACTGGCCGTCCCAATGCCGGCAGCACACTTTGCACAATACAGCGTGCTAAGGGCGGTCTGAAGACCTGGATCCTGCTGGCCCACCGCTGCCAAATTCGTCAGAGGCGATTATCCGCCCCACCCCCTGACTGCATACTCGCCCTCACTTTGTTCCGACCGGCACGACGAAGCTGCGGGTGAGGCTGCTCCCGGCTAGCAGGCCTTGAGGAAGTTCGAGGGACAGCGACACCGGATCGCCCGGCCCCCTGATTACAAGCTGGAGGGTGCGCTCCAGGCCGGCTGGCACCGAAGCGGTGACAGTCCAGCGGGAACCATCCCTTCGCACCAGCAGCAGGCAGGGTTTGTCCACGCCGACTGAATACGCGTCACCGAGGCTGCAATCGCCTGCTGCAAAGAACACCACACCGGTGAGCCCGCCAGTGCGACTGCGCACCGCCTGCAGGCGCTCTGTGTTGGCAAGGATCTCCAGATCCGGGTTCTTCGCATAGGTCGCGGTTTGCTCCGCCGTCGCCTGGGGGAGCAGCGTATAGGCAAAAGCAAGCCGCTCCGCTTGCGGGTGTGAGAGCCAAAGCCGGAAGAGGGGCTT
>JAHFTI010000178.1 GCA_023265535.1 Opitutaceae bacterium | reverse complement strand
CTGATACACCCCTGCGCCTGTCCTGCCGCCTCCTGCTTCTTCCGCTGGGCCTCCTTTGCCTGCCTGCCGCCGCGGCGGCGGACGGGGCGCAGGCACCGGCATCGGCACCGGCGCAGGCTCAGGCCGTGGCGGAGGACGAGGCGTTCACCCTCGGCCTTGGACCGGCGGGTGCCCTCCTCGAGGCCTGTTTCCATGCCCACGCCTGGATCGCAGCCCACCCGGGGGAGGAGGCGCGTGTGGTGCTGCTGGAGCAGGGCTCCGGCTCTCCCGTTCAGGTCAGGCGCGCCGCGGTGGTCTATTCCCGCCAGGGCAGGTGGTACGCCCGCGATTTCCGAGGGCCCGCGCAGGAACTCCAGGGCCTGTCGCCCAAGGAGCTCGCCAATGACGTCCTGCTCACGACGCGCCTGCTCGCCCTGCCCGCCAGTCCTGCCCCGGTCGATTCCCGTGATCCCGACCGCATCCTTCCCGACGCCCTGCTTCGCCTGAGAAGGCACCCGCAGGGCCTCGGTTTTCCCGCGGCGATCTCCGGTGTCCCGAGCAAGTCCAAGCGCCCCGACGGCAGCGTGGAGTCGGTGGTCTTGCCCTGGCTCGTCTGCGACTTTGGGGACCTGCACTGCCTGTACCGTCCGGGGGCCGGCTTCAGCACCCTGATTCGGATTCCCAAGAACGCCGTGACCGGAAAGCCGCTAGCCGTCGTTCCGCGCAGCGACCTGGTGGAGGCGCTCCTGTTTCACGCCGACTTTTCGCGGCTGCAGCCGGCCGAGAAGGCTGAGCTCCTGGTGGATTGGGACGCACTGGCTAGGCAGACCCCGGGGACCACTGCGGTCGCCTTCACCCAGCAGGGTGTGCTCAAGGTGTTCAATGCCGTGGTGGGGGCCCTCGAGTATTCCGGGCGCAGTCCCAAGGACCTGAAGGATGTCCCCCTCCTGGCGGAGGACTTCCCGAAGCGCCTCCAGGCCGCCTATGTCCGGGCCCACACGGCCAAGCATGGCACCGCCTCCGGGCGCCGTGCGGGCTACTCCGATTTCAGCCAGTATCTCGGCCTTGCCTGCCCCGAGTCCCTACCGGGCGATACGCCCCAGCTCCAGGTACTGCGCCTCCATCAGCGTCTCCTCGCCTCGGGCCTGCCCTCCCGCCTGCATGCCAGTGCCTCCTCCGACGCCGGCTACCGCCTCACCCTGGAGGCGCAGGGGCATTCCCTGTCCTACAGCACGGGACGGGGGCTGCTCGTGGCGAGCGAACAGAAGATCTCCCCGGAGGGCGTGAGCGTGGAAATCCGGCGTGATGAGCGCGCCCCCAGGCAACGCGCCATGCCCAGACTCTCGAATTCCGCCGCCGGGCAGGCGACGGCGCTGGTGCCCGATGAACGTTTCATCGCCCACCTCGAGGAGGAGATTGCCAAGGGCAGGCCCGAACCCGCCTGCGAGTTGGCCGCCATCCTGATCGAGGGACGCTACGTGAAGCGCGACCTGCCGCGCGCCAAGGCGCTGCTGGGCGACGCCGCCGCAAAGGGGCATGGTGAATCCGCCCTCACCTACGCCCGCCTGCTCAACAAGGAAGGCCAGGATGACGAGGGGCTGGCCCTTCAACTGAGGATGTACGAAATCGCCGCGCGTGCCGGCTTCAGCGAGGCCCAGTACAATCTCGGGGCGATGCTCTCCAGCGGGCGCGGTTGCAAGCGCGACTGGGTGCTTGGCCTGGCCTGGCTCATCGTGGCGGGGAAGAACGGTGTGACGGGCAAGGGGGAGCAGGAAATCCGCACGCTGCTGGCCTCCACGCCCGAGCGCATCCTCCAGGCGGAGAACCGCGCGTCCGAGCTGTTGCGCGAGATCAGGCGCCCGGAGGAACCTGCGCCCTAGGGTTGCCTTGGCGCCCGAAGCGGTTCCAATCTGCGCCCGATGCTGCAGGAGTACATGGAGGCGCTGGGCTTGGGGAACCCGTGGGGTTACGCGGGCCTCTTTGTCGTCGCCTCCCTGCTCATGCTCTGGCGCCTGGAGGCGATGATCGAGCGTGGCCTCGAGGGCACGGCGCTTGCCACCATCGTCACCCCGTTCTGCTCGGGCCTGGGCAACCTCATCTTTGTCTTCATCATGGCGCGCAGCGGGGGCGACCCGCGCGAGGTCGTCACCAACTGCCTCGTCAACAATGTCACCAATCTGACCGTGCTCCTGGGCCTGCCCGCCCTCATCTGGGGCCTGCAGGTCCTGCCCGACACGGCGGGCCGCAAGCCGCGCGGCCCCAAGCAGGGCAAGGCGGAGCTCGACAAGCGCATCAGCCGCCTGGCGCTCCTGCTCTCGCTCGCCGCCGCCGGCTTCTTTGGGGGCGCGGTCTGGGTGCTCGGCGACGACGGCAGCCTCGGCCTGCAGGACGGGCTGATCCTCACGGGCCTCTTTGTCTTCTGGCTCTGTTTCCAGGTCTTCGACGTGCTGAAGCACAATGTGCGGCAGAAACGCGGCCTCGGCCCGCTGTTTGTAGTGGATTTGTTGATACTGCTGGCGGGCGCCGCCCTGATGTTCGGCAGCCTGGACTGGCTGGTCACCTGGATCGGCTCGCGTCGCGAGGGCTTCGTGAGCGCGCAGAACCTGGGCTGGCTCTCGGGTTGGCTCATGGTGCTCCCGAACGCCCTGCTGGTCATCTGGTATTCCGCGCGCGGGCGCGCCGACATCGCCTATGCCTCGCAGGTGGGCGACGGCCACATCTGCATTCCGCTCTGCCTGGGTGTCTTCGCCCTGCTGAAGCCGCTGCCGATGCCCGCCGTCATGGAGACGGGCGTCCTGGTGTTGGTGGCCGCCTCGGTGCTCCACTTCGCCTTTGTGGCGGTGTGGGGCGGCCTGCCGCGCTGGGCGGGCTGGCTGCTGCTGGCGGGCTACGGCGTCTTCCTCTGGAAGGGCCTTGCCTGAGCCTCGGGCCTCAGGCCTCCAGCGGGTCCGCGTGGAATTTCTCGCAGAGGCTCACAAAGGGCTTCTGCGCCTCGCGCCACAGCGGGGTGGCACGCAGGTCCGCCATGGATCCCGCGGTGTGGTTGCAGAGCAGGTAAACTGCCTCGCCCAGCTTGACCGTGGCGTCGAAGCTCGAGCCCTTGGCGTCCTGCACGAATTCGAAGTCACCCGCCGCATATTGGCGGCCCTCCATGGCCTCGCAGAGCAGCGCGGCGTCGTAGAGGAGCGTGCGGGCGAAGGACTCTGCACGCGGGCCGACGTAGTCGAGCACGGTGGCGCGTCCGGCCTTCATCGCGATGACCGCCCACTCATCGAAGATGGGCTTGCGGTAGAGGGTGTTCATGCGCTCGCGGCAGGCGCGCAGGTGCTGGCGGGCAAGTTCGATCTTCATGCGGGGGAGTGGGCGCCCCATCATCGGGGAAATCCGCCGGTGGGGAAGCGTGGAAAAACTTTTTTACAAGTCCTTGAAAGGCAGTCTCAGGGGGTCGCCCTGTCCTTGGCCAGTTCCTCGTCGAGGCGGGCCTCGGCTGGCAGGAGGCGGGCCTTGCCGGCGGCGTTGATCAGGATGAAGCCGGGCATGCGCTGCACGCCCCATTCGCGCGAGACGGGGGCGGCCCACACGGCCTTGTCGAGACAGACCGGCCAGGGCAGCGGGTTGGCCTTTAGGTAGGCCTCCAGTTGGCCGCGGCTGCGGTCCAGGCTGACCGTGATCACCGTCACGTGGTTGAAGAGCTGGAGCTCGCGCAGCTTGAGGAGCTGGGCGAGGGCGCGTGTCGAGGTCGCATCCGCGCTGCTCCAGAAGAAGAGCATTACCTGGCCTCCGCGCAGGGCGGACAGCTCGAGGCTGCGTCCCTCGAGGGTCGTGAGGGTCTGGTCGGCGGGCAGGGAGAGCAGCTCGGCGCGTCGCCGACCCCTGGCTCCCAGGTCCGCGGTGCGCGGATTCAGGGAACGCGAGGCCTCCTTGTAATGACCGAGGGCGCGCGCCGCATCGTGTGAGATGAAGAGGTCGCCGAGAAGCAGTTCGGCGGAGGTTGAGGGGGAGTCTGCCGCATGCCGCTCCCGCCAGGTCTCGATATGGGCGGCGGCCGCCTCCAGCTGGGCCTGGCTCGGTTTTGCGGGGACCCTGGCCAGGCGGGCCTGGAGCACGCGCATGCCTGCGTCCACACGGAGCGCCGGGCTCGCGCCGGGGTCGAGCGAGAGCGCCTCGAGGTCCTTCTCGATCGCGGCCTCCGAGTCCGCCTTGTTCTCGTGCAGCAGCAGTTTCCGGCAGACCAGCCGGGTGAGGCGCGCGCGCCAGCGACGTGCATCCTCGGGGTGGGCCTGGAGGAAACGTTCGCAGGCTGCGGCCTGTTCGCGCAGGCGGTCGAGCGAGGCCGCGAGGGTTTCGGCGCCGGTGCGGTTGGAGAGATTCTCGATGTGTGCGAAGAGCAGGTCCGCGCTCGTGAGGGCCTCCAGGCGGTCGCGCGCCTTTTCCGCTGCGCGCGCCTTCTGCAGCTTGTCGGCGAAGACGACGATGCTGTCGCGCCTGGCAACACGCTCCAGGCCGCTCAGGGGACGTGGCGTCCCTCGCTCCATCGTGAGACGCAGCTGTGTCAGCAGGGCGAGGTGCCAGGAGCTGAGGGGGCCCTTGCTTCGCAGTTGGTGGAAAAGGGTGTTGAAGGCGTAGCGGTCGTCCGTGGCGGCGTGGATGAACAGCAGGGCCTCGCCCTGAGCCTTGTCCCCGCCGAGGAAGCGCCGGGTCTTTTCCGGGCTCAGTCCGTGGTGCTTGGCAAGAAGCCAGCGCAGCAACAGCCAGTCTCCCTTCCCGTCGAAATGAAGGAGCGCCTGCTCATGCTGCGGGGATTTCTCGTCGGCAAGGGCAGGCCACAGGGGCAGAAAGGCCTGAAGAAGCCTGTGATCAGGGGCACCCGCCGCCGCCTTGGAGGCATTGCCTGTGGCGAGAAGCCTCGTCGCCTCGTCGCGGTCTCCGCGGGCCGCTGCCACGTGCAGGGCTGCCTGCAGTTTCCTGGGCGAGCTGGGGTGGACGGCCTCCAGGGCCCTGCCAGCGGCCTCTGTGTTTCCTGTCGCGAGTTCGAGGAGCACGCGTGCGGGCGCAAGTTCCAGGGAGGCTGTCAGCTCGAAGTCCTGCAGCCCGGCCACTGCGTCATGGAAGAGACGGGCATCCCCGAAGGCACCGGTCTCGACGAAGCCCTGGAAGTGGTTCTCGAGGCGGAAGCTGCGGGAGGGTTCGTTCCAGAAGAAACGTTCCCGCGTGAGCAGGGCGTCCAGGGCATCCAGACCCCTCCGCTCGCTCGCGAGCAGGGAGGCCCAGGCCGGGTCGTCGGCCGGCAGGCTTCTTCCGAGCTCCGCGCGCATGTCAGAGCGTCTCCTGTTGACCAGGGGCGAGGGCATGCCCCGGTCGGCGGCGGCGAGCACCCTCAGCCCCTCGGCGTCGCCGGTCGGGCCGCCCTCTGCGCGGAGTCGCTCAAGAAGGGGCATCAATTCATTGTCCGGTGAGTTGCGGGTGTGGAGGCGCAGGCGCCCGTCGAGGAGCAGCCAGGACCGGTAGGCCATGCGGGTGTACGGGTTTCGTTTGTCATTCGGCATGCCGCCGGGAAGCCGACTCTCGGCGATGCGTGACAGGGGCAGTTCTCCGGGGATTTCAGCCCGGGGCAGACGAAAGAGGGGGCGAGGGGGGGCCGTGGGGGCCTCCTCGTTGGCGGGCTCGGTCGCCTGTTCCAGCTCCTTGGCGTCCTGGATGCCAAAGGCCGTCACCATCTGCGGCAGGGGGCCTACAAGGGCCTCCCTGATCGCCTTGGCGGCGGCTGTGTCGGCACCCAGCTGATGGTGGCGCGCGCTGAGCTGGAGGGCGGTGGTTTCGGCACCTGCGTGCAGCAGGTCGCGGGCGTCGATCAGTCCGACGGGCGGAAGGAGCTTGTGCGCCTTGTCCATGCCCAGGCCGATCAGCTCGATCATGGGTGCGAGGCCCTGGAGCGAGGGATCCTCGCCGGGGACGGCCGCCTGGTCGCGTCCGACCCAGGCGCGATCGAGTTTTTCGCGCAGCCCGGGAACGGCCGCCATCTCCTCGCCGGGGAGGGTGGCGAGGGTGGTCAGCCAGTCGTTGCGGAAGGCGCGCGGCCAGCCGTCCTCCTCGGGCAGCTGCCTGCCCGCGCGCTCGGCCCAGATCCAGGCGGCGAAGTCGGTGCGCGACTTGAGTGCGTCCGGCTGGTAGGCGGCGAGCTTGGTGGCGAGGGAGACGAAGGTGCGCACGTCGTCGCGCCTGCGGCAGGCATTGGCGGCGAGCGCCAGTGCGAGGTCGAGGTCGCCGAGGGTGGCCGCCTGCTCGAGCGCCTCCCGCGGGGAGGGCAGGGCGAGCGTGTAGTTCCAGAATGGATACAGGGAGGCCGCCTGCGTGGCCGCCTCGGTGGCGGGATCGTCGGCGCCCGCCCAGAGGGCGGCCGCCGCGCGTTCGCGGTGCACGGTCCACAGCAGCGGGGCCCAGGGCTTGTCCGAAGGCTCCTCGCCGTCGAGCATGCGCTCGGAGAGGGCGAGCCAGGCCGCCGCGCGTGCCCCCAGCGTGCCGTCGAGGGTGGAGAGGTGCGGGACGCCCGCGAGGGTGGTGGAGAGCAGGCGTCCGGCCAGGAAGGGGGCCCGTGCGGGGTCGGTGAGGACGTCCGCCGTGGCGGCGGGCATGAGGGCGATCAGGCCGCGCGCCGAGCCCATGCGCGTGGGGGAGGACTGTGACAGGCCCTCGAAAAAGGCGCGGGAGAGCTCGGCGCGCGTCGAGGGTGGCGTGGGGCTCCAGTCCTGCTCGGCCAGCAGGCGTGCGAGGATCTCGCGGTAGAAGCGCGGCCCCTCGCCTGCGAGGCTGGCGGGGTAGTGCAGCTCCACCTTGCGCAGCACCTTCCGTCCGTCCGTCCCGATGAACTCGATCGTCCAGCGTGTGTTGCGTTCATCGGCGGAGTTGAGGGTCCAGCGCACCCCGGCATAGCGGGGGGCGCCGAGGTTCTCGCGCCAGGCGAGGAGGCGCGCCAGCTCGATGGGATAGACCCGCTGGATCGCGTCGTGGTACGGCGGCGAGGGCGCGTGGGCCTGGGCCAGGAGGGGCGAGGGCGCGCCGAGGCCGGCGAGGACGAGGGCCAGGCAGAGAAGCCTGAGCGCGTTCAGGGCGAAGGGCAGGGCATGGAGGCGCCGGAAGGGGGCGGCGGGCTGCAGGGGCATGCGGGCCATCCTTCTAGGCGGGTGAGCATTACGCAAGCGGAACGTCTGGCCGACTGGATCTGGGGGCAGAGGCGCGCCCAGGTCCGGTCGCCCCCCCCCTCCTCCCATCGCCGTCAGGCCGGAGGAAGAACCTGCATGCGGCCCGGTGCGGGCTTGCCAGGGGCTCCCCCGAGTCCGGATCCCGGCGCCCCACCGCACAAAAAAACCGCCCCGAGCCGGGGCGGTTTTCTGAAAACGCGGGCTGCCCCCGCGTTGTAGTTGTTGTACGGATACGCCGCTCAGAGGGCGATCTGCGGGCGGCTGGCCTCGGGCCAGTCCACGTGGAAGAACTTGCCGCGGGGCTTGTCCGTGCGCTCGTAGGTGTGGGCGCCGAAGTAGTCGCGCTGGCCCTGCAGCAGGTTGGCCGGCAGGCGGGCGGAACGGTAGCCGTCGTAGTAGGAGAGGGCGGAGCTGAAGGTCGGCACCGACACGCCGTGCTCGACGGCGAGGGAGATGACCTTGCGCCAGTTTTCCTGGGCCTGCTTGATCGTCTTGTTGAAGTACGGGTCGAGGAGCAGGTTCGCGAGCTCGGGCTTGCGGCCGTAGGCCTCGGTGATCTTCTGCAGGAAGGCCGCACGGATGATGCAGCCGCCGCGCCAGATCTGCGCGATCTTCCCGAAGTTGAGCTTCCAGTTGTACTCCTTCTGCGCCTCGCGCATCAGCTGGAAACCCTGGGCGTACGAGCAGATCTTCGAGCAGTAGAGCGCGTCGTGGATCGCCTCGAGGAGGGCCTTCTTGGAGATCT
>JAHFTI010000177.1 GCA_023265535.1 Opitutaceae bacterium | reverse complement strand
GAGGTCGCTGTCGATCTCGACGCCGCGGTTGATGGGGCCCGGGTGCATGATGATGGCCTTGGGGTTGAGCCACGAGGCGCGGGTCTTGTTGAGGCCGAACATGCTGGTGTACTCGCCGAGCGACGGGAAGGGGTTCACGGCCTGGCGCTCGTGTTGTATCCGCAGGAGCATTACCACCTCGGCGTCGGCGAGGGCGCTCTTGAGGTCGTGCGAGACGGTGACGCCCATCGCGGTGAAGTGGTGGGGGACGAGGGAGGAGGGGCCGACGAGGGTGACGGCCGCGCCCATCTTGGCGAGGGCGTGGATGTTGGAGCGGGCGACGCGGCTGAAGAGGATGTCGCCGAGGATGACGACCTTGCGGCCGCGCAGGTCGCCGAGGTGCTCCTTCATGGTGAAGGTGTCGAGGAGGCCCTGGGAGGGGTGCTCGTGGGCGCCGTCGCCGGCGTTGATCACCGGGATGTCGAGGATGCGGGAGAGGTAGAGGGGGGAGCCGGAGCAGGCGTGCCGGATGACGATCATGTCGGCGTTGAGGGCCTGGATGTTCTCGGCGGTGTCGCGGAGGGTCTCGCCCTTGGTGGTCGAGGAGCTGGCGGCGTCGAAGGAGATGACGTCGGCGCTGAGGCGCTTGGCGGCCATCTCGAAGGCGATGCGCGTGCGGGTGCTCGGCTCGAGGAAGAGGTTGACGATGGTCTTGCCGCGGAGGGCAGGCACCTTCTTGACGTTGCGTTGAAGGATCTTCTTGAACGCGGCGGCGCTAGTGTGGATCTGGTCGATCTCCGCGAGGGAGAGTTCTTCCAGGGTGATGAGGTGCTTGCGGGTCCAGAGCATGGGAGAAGGGGGGGGAAGTCGCCCTCCGTCGCTGCTGGCGCAGCCATGGAGGGTGCCGCTGCTGCGGCAGAGGGTTAGGTTCTTGTTGTTTGGGCGGACGGCTCGATGAGGATCGAGTCGTGGGCCGGGTGTTTTTCGTCGATGCGGATGAGGACGCGGTCGGTGAGGGGGACGTCGGGCAGGACGAGGCCGATGTAGTCGGCGTGGATGGGGAGCATGTGGCCGCCGCGGTCGGCGAGGACGGCGAGCTCGACCTTGGCGGGGCGGCCGTGGTCGAAGAGCTCGTCGAGGGCGGCCTTCACGGTGCGGCAGGAGAAGAGCACGTCGTCGACGAGGATGACGGTGGCGCCGTTGGTGTCGCCCGGGATGACGGTGGGGGTGAACTCCTTCGGGATGGGATTGCGGCCGATGTCGTCGCGGTGGAAGGAGATGTCGAGGGTGCCGATCGCGGTGATGAGCTTGGGGGCGAGTGCGTGGATGCGTGCCGCGATGCGGCGGGAGAGGGGCAGGCCGCCGTTGGCAATGCCCAGGATGAGGAGACGACGGGTGGAGGCGTGACGGGCCACGATGGCCTCGGCGATTTGGGAGATGGCCGCATGGATGGCTGCGGAGCCTATGGTTTTACGGGTTGCCACGGGTCAACTTTGTGGACTCGGAAGGCGCGCTTTGAAAGAGGATTTTTCGGGGATGCTGGGGGGTGGGGGGGCAAGCAGGCCGGGGGCGGGCCAGAGTGAAGGCTGAGTGATGGAGACGCTCTGCCTGCGAGGCGGCTTTCCTGCTGGTGGCAAAAGCCTTGCCTAACGAACGAACAGGCGCGCGGCTGTGTGTTCCCCGGGGAAACGGCTAGCATGCAGTCACTTCTCACCCTTCCCCCATGGACCCTCTCCCCTCAAGGCCCCGCGCCCAGATATACCTGTACGGAATGACCGTGCTCTCCACGATCCACCGGCTCGCCGGCGACTATCCGGAGGCGGACTCCTACGCTGAAATCGAGGAAACCCACGTGGTGCCTGGTGGGGAGACGGGCAATTCCGCCCTGGTGCTGGCGCGCTGGGGGCACCAGGTGAGGATAGCCGGGCCCTTCCTGGGCACGCAGACACGGGAGGGCGTGCTCGGCTTCATGCAGGAGCGGGGCATCGATTGTACGTCCCTGCAGCATGATCCGTCCTTTGAGGGGGTGCGGGATCTGGTGCTGGTGGGTGGGAAGACCCGGACTGTGTTCGGACGTTTCGGCCACTATTTCCGCGGGTCCAAACGCTGGTCTGCGCCCGCGGCGGAGGATATCGCACAGGCGGACATCGTTGGCCTGGACCCCTTTTTCGGGGACGAGGCGGAGGCGGTGGCGCGGTTGTGCGTCCAAATGGGCAAGCCCTATGTGACGATCGATTGTGCGCCCGACAGCCTGCTGCATCGGGGCGCGGCGGCGACCGTCGTCTCAAACGAATACCTGCGGGGACATTTCCCGGGGGCGGACCGTGAGGCGCTCCTGCGTTCCTACACCGAGCAGGGCGCAGGCCTGGTGATCTTCACCTGTGGCGCCGAGGAGATTCTCTTTGCACGCAGGGGTGGCCCCGTGGGCCGGGTGAGTCCGCATAGGGTCGTGCCGAAGAGCACGCTTGGCGCGGGCGACACCTTCCGTGGCGGCGTGATCCATGGACTGGTTTGTGGTCTGGGCGATGAGGACGTGGTCCGTTTCGCCGCGGCTACTGCGGCGTGCGTGTGCCTGCGTTTCCCGATGGCCTTCGATCCGCCGGGGCTGGTGGAGATCGAGGCCCGGGCGGCGCTCAGGGACTAGGCCTTCCGTTGGCGGGGCCGCCCTTTTTCGTGAAGGCGTTTTCATGGCACAAAAGGTGTCCGTGTGAAGTTTCGCCTTGCCGTACCACCCGTACTAGTGCAAGTAGTACAGCATGCTTCCGTTCAGCATCGAACTCCGTCCCGGGCTACCGATAGCCGAGCAAGTGGTGTTTGCGGTGAAGAAGGCGGTGGTGTCCGGGCAGCTGCGCGTGGGCACCGCATTTCCGTCAGTGCGAGTGCTCAGCCAGGAGCTGCGGATCAATCCGAACACGGCCCAGAAGATAGCAGCCCAGTTGGTGGCCGAGGGGGTGCTGGTGACGACCCCCGGAGTGGGCAGCATCGTGGCGGAGCGGGCGGGTGCGGACCGGCGCGAGAAGGCGGCCCTGCTGGGCGCCGAGCTGGAGCGGCTGGTGGTGGAGGCGCGCAAGCTCGGGCTTTCCCTGGAGGACGTCCAGGCGGGCATCGAGGCCCATTGGAAGCGGCTCGGCGGCAAATGAGCCCCGGCCCAGGACCCTTTCCCGGAATTTCCCAACACTCCTTTATGAACCCCATAGAAATCACCCAATTGTCGCGCAGCTACGGGCGCGTGGATGCCGTGCGCGGCCTGGACCTGGCGGTGCCGGAGGGCAGCATCTGCGCGCTGGTGGGCCCGAACGGCGCGGGCAAGACCACGACCCTGCGTGTGCTGGCGGGCCTGCTGGACCCGTCCAAGGGCTCGGCGTGTATCCTGGGTGTGGATACGCGGCGGCTGGGGGTGGGCGAGCGCCGGCGCATCGGTTTCCTGGACGAGCGCCAGCAGCAGCCCGACTGGATGACGGTGCGCCAGCTGCTGGACTACTGCGCGCCGCTCTATCCGGCCTGGGACAAGGGCCTCGAGGTCGAGCTGCTCAGGCGCTTCGAGCTCCCCGGGGACCGCAAGCTCTCGCAGCTCTCGCGCGGCATGCGCATGAAGGCGCTGCTGATCTCGGTGACGGCCTTCAGGCCGGAGATCCTGCTGCTCGACGAGCCCTTCAGCGGCTTCGACCCGGTGGTGCGCGACGACGTGTCGCGCGGCCTGCTGGACGTGGCGCAGGAGGGGAATTGCACGGTGCTGCTCTCCTCGCACGACATCGAGGAGGTCGAGCGCGTGGCCGACCGCCTGGTGATGCTGGAGCTGGGCCGCAAGCTGGTGGACGAGGAGACTGCCTCGCTGCTCGCGCGCCACAGGAGGATCGAGGTGGAGCTTTACGAGGAGGATGGGGCGGCCAAAGGCACCGGGGTCGAGGCAGTGGAGGGGACTCCCGTCAGCGCTGGCCCGGGCGCGGGCGCCACAGGGGGTGGGGCTGGTGTGGGCACGACAGGCCTCACCGGGTTGCCCTCGGCGGGCGCCTGGCCTTCGCACTGGTCCCGGCCGGAGGATTCCGGAGACCGTATTGAATTTGTGGATACCCAGTACGCGGCGGAGAGCTGCGAGGAGGCCTGCCGGGCGCGCTACCCGGAGGCGGCGGTGCAGGAGCGGCCGATGACGCTGCGCGACATCTACCTTCACACGGCACGCTCCGCGGCGCTGGCCCGGGGCAAGGGGAGGGCGTCATGAGGATCCTTCTACACCTGACCCTCGCCGAGCTGAGGCGCCTGCGCTGGTGGACCCTGGGCTGGGCTGTGCTTCAGGTTCCAGGACTCGTGATGCTTTGGAGCGGTGACGATACCCCCGGCTCGGATCTCAGCTACCGGTTTACCATGCTGCAGGCACAATTGGCCTTTGCCTGGGCCTACCTGCTCACCCATGAGGTCTGGGTGGAGGCCGCCCCGCTAGGGCCCGAGCGCTTCTGGAAGCCGCGCCCCATCTCCCTCGCTCAGCTCCTTGGCTCTCGCGCCCTCGCCCTGCTTACACTGCTCTGGCTCATCCCCGTCCTGGTCTCGATACCCTTCTGGTGTTTCTGGGGCCTGACGGTCGCCGACTGGGGGCGGGCTCTTCTTTCGCACGCCACAGCCGGGGCCGGAGGCTTCCTCGGGGGCCTCGCCGTGGCCGTACTCAATCCTTGGATACGCCGTGGGATCACGCGCTACCTTGCCTCCCTGCTTTGCCTGGCGTGCGTCGGCATCCTCGCGGGGTTCTTCAGCTATGCCCGGTATGAATGGGCGGGCTACCGTGACTCCCCGTTCAATGAGGATGGGCGCCTTTCGTTGCTTGTCGGAGCCTGGGCCCTGGTGGTCCTGGTTTCGGTGGGGCTGCTTTACCTGACTCGGAAACGCTGGTTGTCCTCGCTTGTCCTGGGCATCTTTGGTGCCGGGGCCTGTGCCTGCTACCTGTTCCTGCCCATTCCGGCGCCCCTGCTCACGCCCTCGCCCGCGGCAGAGTCCGCGCTTGGCAGGTTGGAGGGCTTCCAGTTCTCGAGGCGCCCTGGTGAGAGGGAATACCTGCAGGTGGACGCGCAGCGCAGGGATCCCGCCGGGATTCCCCTGGAGCTGAGGGCTGATCAGCTGCTGCTGGAGCAGGGTGAACTGCGGATCCCCGTGTTCTGCTACCTGCGCACCCCGACCCAGAAGGGAGGGGACATCAATGATGTCCCCAATTTTGTCCCTGATGCCAGCGCACTGAGGGGCGCGGTCCGCGTTGCGGCTCCGACACGTGTGGAGGGATGGCTGCTCGCACAGGATCCGTTGTCCTCCCTTGATCCTGCGAAACCCCTTCGGCTCACAGGTGTGGCGCAGCTTTCACGCTATTCCGAGGATGAGGTGATCCTGATCGACTTGCCCCGAAGCTATGAGGGCAAGGTCCTGCGCAGGCAGTCGGGACCTTGGTCCATCTCCGTCAGGCAGATTCGTGGCGACCTCTTCGTCTCCGCATCGACGCGCCCCAGGCTTGCGTCGGCGAGGGTGCCTGCCACCGCACGCCTGCGTTTCATGGACTGCACGCATGTTCAGGTATCACGCGGCACCCATTCAAGCGGCAGCAGGAGCTTCACCGCCCTTGGAGTCGTCTGGCATGTGGAGCAGGTCGACCTGAGGGATCCCCGCTGCCAGACCACCTCGAAGCTGACCGACCCCAAGGTACGCCTGAGGGTGGGGCATGAGCACGGCGTGGGTGCTGTCCGCGTCGATGCCGTGATCCCCGGTATCACGATGTTGGATACGCTTGGCGAGGGGAGTGCCTCGAAATGAAAACGCTGCTCCACCTTGTCCGCAAGGACCTGCGCCGTGCGGCGCCCGGGATGCTGGGGTGGTTCCTCCTGCAGCTGGTGGCCAATGTCGCGCTCTGGCTGGTGCGTGAGCAGCCTGCAGGGACCAGCCTTGCCGGGACCGTGGGGGCGGTGGGCTCCGCCTGCGTCATTGTGATCAATCTGATACTTTCCTTCCTCGTGGCAACGAGGCTTGTCTCCGAGGATCCACCCGACCGCGCCGGCGGAACCTGGAGGCTGCTGCCTCTCGGCCCCACCCAGCTTTTTCTCTCCAAGTGTGTCTCCTCGTTGCTCTGCAGTTTCCTGCCCGCGGCCGCGGCGTTGCTTCCCTTTGCCTTGCTCTCCGGCTGGGGGGCGGACCTGACCCTGCGCTCCCTGTTTGTGCTCCTGCTCTGCAACGGGGGCGCCGCCCTGCTGGGCATTGGCCTCACACCGATGGCCATCAGGCATGTTGCCTCGCCCGTCCTCCAGATGGCCTCGGTGCTTGTCGTGATCATCCTCGGCATCCAAGTCCTGACCTGGTCCTCGGCGAAGTATGTCACCTGGGTGCTTGAATCGCGACTGTTTGTGTCGACCGCGGTCCTGTTGTGCGGACTGCTCTTCTCCGCCTGGCTCCACTACCGGCTTGCCCGGCGTCCGCGCCCCCTTGTTTTTTTGCTCTTCTCGACTGCGCTTTTCCTCGCCCTGCTCGCCACCTGGTCCCATCCGACGCTGGACTTGCTCTTCAATCGGCAGCGGGTGCTCGTGTGCGAGCCGCTCCGCACCGAGTGTGGTTCGTCCGGAGTGGCACGCGTGACCTCCCTCCTGGGCCTTCAGGCCAACCAGTGGTTTGATGAGCATTCGCAATGGCAGGGATTCAATGCCGTCGAGGGGGAAATGTGGCTTGGGACGCGTCGTGAGCAGGCGCGCCTGTCGCTCCGCATTCTGCAGCGCGTATCAGCCGACAAGGTGCTTCTCACCGGCACGCTCTCCCGGGAAAGCGTCCCCCTGAAGGTCAGGCTTGGCTTTCTCCATCCGGGCCCCTCTCTCGGCGAGACACAAGGTGACCTCATGAACATGTCCGGGCAGGCAGCTCTTCCTGCTGGACTCCTCGACGAACTCCTCCCCGTCCTTCCCAGCCTTCGGCCGCAGGGGTATGTGAGGCCGGGCTTTTCCGCCCGCATCCGTGGATACCTGCTCCAGCGGAGTGTCTTCTTTGATTTTCCCCTCAAGGTGGGGTCGCAGGGTTCCAGGCGGGGCGAGCAGCTGCAGCTGGTGCGTATCCAGCGCCTGTCTGACGGGCGCCTGGGTCTCGAGATGGTTCGCCAGACGCTCAGCAATCCGCTGCGCCTGCGCAGGTGTTACGTGGTCGACAGGCAGACGGGGCGGCACTGGGTCCTTGAGCAGCACAGTTGGACCTCGGGTTCCTCTCTCGGCCTTGTGCTCAGCCATAGGGAGAGTCTGGACTGCGCCTCACCGGTGGAGAGTTCCGCGACGGTCCCTGCTGCCGGCCAGGAGCTCACGGACCTGGCGGGCCTCCACTACGTTGAGATCGGCGATGAGCGGCTGGGGCCTGCGAGTGTCCCTCTTTCCCAGGAGGAAATTCACGAGGAGGTCCCCGCCTTCAGCGCCGAACAGGTCAGTCACTTCGAACGCATCCGCGGGGAGGAGGAACGGCGTCGTGCGCTCAGGGCAAACCGAGCGCAACAGGAAGGGCGCTGAGCCTTCCGTGGCTTCCCGAGTTGCCTGCCCCGCGTTTTACCGGGACTGCACGGTGCCCGGCCCGCCTTACAGCAGGCTGAGCTGGCCGTCGCCCAAGGACTCCTGCTCCTTGACCGAGATCTTCTTCCTCGGCTTCGCCTTGGGTGAGGGCAGCTCCACGCTGGCGTCCTCGCCCTCGAGCTTCTGCAGGATGGTCTTGGCGCGGTCGATCACGGTCAGCGGCAGGCCCGCGAGGCGTGCCACCTGGATGCCGTAGCTGCGGTCGGCGGCGCCCGGCACCACGCGGCGCACAAAGACGATGTCGTCGTTCCACTCCTTCACGGCGACGGAGAAATTGCGCAGGCGCGGCAGGAACTTGTCGAGCTGCGTGAGCTCCTGGTAGTGCGTGGCGAAGAGGGTGCGCGGTCCGCGCTGCTCGCCGCGGTGAAGGTGCTCGACGACGGCCCACGCGATGCTCAGGCCGTCGTAGGTCGAGGTGCC
>JAHFTI010000176.1 GCA_023265535.1 Opitutaceae bacterium | reverse complement strand
TGGGCGAGATCCGCGACAAGGAAACCGCCGAAATCGCCATCGAGGCCGCCCTCACGGGACACCTCCTCGTGTCCACGCTTCACACGAACGACGCCCCCTCCACGATCGCGCGCTTCTGCGAGATGGGCGTGGAGCCCTTCAACATTTCCGCCTCGCTCGTGGGCATCTGCGCCCAGCGCCTGCTCCGTCGCGTGTGCAAGAACTGCCGCCAACCCTACGCCCCGGAGGGACGCGAGAGGGAGATCATCGAGAAGGCCCTCGGCCGCAGTGTGCCGCAGGTGTACCGGGCCAATCCCCAGGGCTGCCCGACCTGCGGTGGCAACGGCTACAAGGGCCGCGTCGGTATCCACGAACTCATGACAAATTCCGAGGAGCTGACCGCAGGCATCAACAGGGGCGCCGAGACCGCCGAGCTCAAGCGCATCGCCATGCGCGGCGGCATGAAGACGCTCCACCAGGACTCGATGCTCAAGGTCGAGCAGGGCACCACCACCCTGGAGGACGCCCTCGCCAACGTCAGCCCCGACCTGGTGCGCTGAGGAAAGGGCCTGCATTAGCGGAGGTGAAGCCCTCCAACCCATTGGCTTCAAGCCGCGGCGCAGCAAAATATTAGGTTGCCCCAGCTGCGGCCCCGTTTTGTGCTTCCGCGAGCCAGCCTTGGGGATCCCGCACACGGATTCCTGGCCGCTGCCGTCCCCCCTAAGGCAGCCCCCTCCCCCCCCCCTGCCTGCAGGACTCCATCTGTCCACGCACACATCCATGAACCAGCTCCTCCGCCTGGGAACACAGGCGCTTGCCCTTGCCCTCCTGATGATCGGCGCCCAGGTCGCCGCCCCTGCCGCCGACTGGGAGCCGATTCCGCAGGCCGACCTGCAGGCCACACAGTGCCCCTCCAACCCTGAGGCGAAGGCCGAATACCTTTTCATCCACGAAAAGCTGACCTACTCCGCCGGCATCGCACTGAGCCCCCACCTGCGCAACATGCTCGAGGGCGTGAAGGACACGAACTCCCTGCGGACCTACCACAAGCGCATCAAGATCTATAATTCCGAGGACACCACCATCGGCAGCACCGCCGTCATCGAGTACGAGCAGGGCGACCGCGTGGTCGAGCTGGATGCCCGCGTCGTGAAGCCCGACGGCAGCAGCCGCGAATATGGCCGCAAGGATTTCAAGGAAACCATCGCCATCAAGACGGAGGACGGAAGGATCAACAGGCTGAGTGCGGCCTTCAGCGGCATCAACGTGGGCGACATCATCGAGGTGCGCTGGGCCTGCACCACCTCCACCAAGGCCGGCCAGGACGTGGACGGCTACTGCCAGCAGATGTATCCGACACGCGAATACACCTTCCACATCGGCGGCACGGAGGACGACTACAACTTCTACAGCTTCAACATGAGGAACACGGACCTGAAGAAGGTCAGCGTGTACGAGATGAAGCTCACCGTGCGCGACCTTCCCGCCTTCCGCGAGGAGCCCTTCGCCCCGCCCATGCGCGACGTGCGCGGCTGGTACCTGATCTATTTCAAGCCGAAGTGGCTGCGCCTCTATTCCGACCAGGACATCTGGCTGCTGCTCAGCAACCACTACCATGAGGACTTCAAGCTCGACACCAAGCCCTCCTCGGCGATCAAGGCCAAGACAGCCGAGCTCATCGCCGGGGTCGCCACCCCGGAGGAAAAGCTGGCACGGCTCCACGACTATTGCAGGAACGCCCTCGGCAACCTCCGGTACTTCGACAACCCCGAGCTCGCCAAGGTGAAGAAGCACATCGACGAGAGCGACAGCTGGTCCGTGGACCGGACCTGGCGCGAGGGCGCCGGCTACCCCCATCACATCAACCGTGTCTTCGGCGCGATGGCGCGCGCCGCGGGCTTCGAGGCGAGGTACTGCATGTCCGCCACCAAAAGGCTCACCCTGAACATCGCCGACGCGCGCGGCTGGATCTTCCTCAGGGATGCCCAGGTGGCCATCAGGATGGGTGAAAAATGGAAGCTGTATTCACCGGGCGCCTACTTCAGCCCAGCGGGCATGCTGCCGCAGGAGAATGAGTACGCCACCTACCAGCTCTTCGAGGAGGACAAAGTGATCCGCCTGATCAGCGAGCCCGCCCCCGCCAGCGCATCCCAGAGCATCCGCAAGGGTCGCTTCACCGTGGATGCAGAGGGCAACCTTGAGGGCGAGGTGGAGTTGAGCTACACGGGGCACAAGTCCGCCGCCCTGCGCAAGGCATGGCTGGGTGACAAGCAGGAGGAAGCGGACAGTGCCTTCAGGTCGGTCTTGAGCACGGCCATGCCCACTGCCGAGATCGGTGCCTTCACCTGGTCCCACCGGGAGGGCATCGAGGAGCCGCTGAAGGTCAGCTTCCACCTTCGCGTGCCCGGCTATGCCGAGGTGTTGGGCGAACGCCTGGCCTTCATGCCAAGCGTCTTCACCAGGGGGGACAAGGTGCTCTTCACCGAGGAGACACGCACCCAGGGCATCTTTTTCAACTTCGCCCTCACTGAGAACGACGACATTGAGATCGTCCTCCCCGAGGGCTACGGCCTGGATTCGGCGACCGCCCCCGCAAATGTGAAGGATCCCAACGGCATCCTCAACTCCACCTACACCATCAGTTTCAAGGGCAAGAGCCGCACCTTTGTGTACAAGCGCCGCCAGACCCTCTGTGAAAACGGCATCATCGCCTATCGCCCCGAGACCTACGGCATGATCAAGCGCCTACAGGAGCTCCAGCACCGTTCCGACGAGCACGTCTTCATGTGCAAGCCCAAACCTGCCGCCCCCGCAACACCCGCGAACGCACCCGCTCCAGCCCCCGCTCCGGCCGCCGCCCACTGAGGGCCTGCACCTCCCCCATGAACTTCCGCCCCCGTCACCTGGCCTTCCTCCTCGCCCTGAGCCTCGCCTGCAGCCTCCTGCCGGCCGCAACCTTCGAGCCCTGGATCGAGTCGGCCATCGCCAGGGAAACTCCCGAGTGGGCCGGACAGGCCTCGGCCCTGATCCTGCTCGATGAAAGCAGCCACGAGATCGACGCCCAGGGCATCGAAACCGTCACGCAACGCTACATCGCGCGCATGCTGACCACCAACGGCAAGGAGCACGCCGTGAGACGTGTGTACTATGACTCCAAATCCGCCAAGGTGAAGAGCCTCAGGGCCTGGCTCATCCGCCCGGGACAGAAGACCCAGACACTCAACAACAGCGAATGGATCGACGCGTGCACCGAGGATGCCCTCACCCTCGCCTCCGACATACGCTATCGGCAGGCCTCCTTCGCGGACAAGGCGGTGGCGGGCGACCTCTTCGTGGTGGAAACCAAGGTCGTGGGCCCGATGTTCGCAAGCTACCTGCGGCGCAACTTTGGCAACACGCTGCCCATGCTCGTCGAGCGGCTTCAAGTCTCCTTGCCCGCCGGCTTCACGGTCGAGGCGCAGACCTGGGGCGAGACCAAGCCCTCCGTCTCGCATGAGGCGAACACCTGGACATGGACCGTCACCAACCGCCCCCACAGGCCTGAGGAGAGCTACGACACCCCAGCCGCCCATGTCGACTGCGACCTCATGGTGCGCATCGATCCGCCTGCCAGCTCGACCACCTTCAAGCCCCTCCACCTGAGCAGCTGGTCGGAAATCACGCAAAAGCTGAACGATCTCAACAACGGCAAATGCGACACCAGTCCCGAGCTCGCCGCCAAGGCCCGCGAACTGGCAGGCAGCCTGGAGGACCCCATCGCCAAGATCCAGGCCATCGGCCAATTCGTGCAGAAACTGCGCTACATCTCCAATGCGGAGGGCCTCAATCAGGGGCAGGGCATGGTCGCCCGCCCCGCCTCGCTCGTCTATTCGCGACGCTTTGGCGACTGCAAGGACAAGGCCAACCTCATGCGCGCCATGTTGCGCGAAGTGGGAATCACGTGCCTTCCCGTCGGGGCCGGCTCAGGCCTGCAGGAGATGATCCGCCCTGAGGCGGCCAACATGTTCCAGTTCAACCACGCTATCTGCGCCATCGAGGTCGCGCCCACCTGCCCGTTTCCCGCGGTTCTGCGGACCGAGGAACTGGGTAGCCTGCTGCTCTTCGACCCCACGGATCCCTACACCCACCTGGGCGACGTGCCGCGCTCTATCCAACACACCTTCATCCAGGTCCGCGACCCGCGCCTCAACCGCCTGCTGCCCGTGCCGGTCATCCCACCGGAAATCGGCCACAGGATCGCCCGCAGGGCCCTGCTGAAGATCCGCGACGACGGCACCCTGGAGATCGAGGCGGAATTCGAGCGGAACGGCCAGCAGGCCGCCGCCTTCCGCGCCGGGACGCGCCACGCCGACTCCAACAAGGACCTCGACAAGATCGCCATGTCGGAACTGGGCGACGCGCTGCGCACGGGCCAGCTGACCAAGCGCAGCCTCCTCGACAATCCCGAGCAGGGCACCGCCACGCTGAAGATCGAGGCCAGCGTGCGCAGCTACCTTCAGCGCAACCAGGGCGCGCTCATCATCGCCAAGCTCTACGTGTTCAACCGCTCGCAGATTCCCGTTTACCCCGAGAAAAATCGCAGGACCACCGCCGAACTCCCCCCGCTCTGCCTCGACGACGTGATCCGCCTGCAGGTCCCCGAGGGCCTCGTGATCGAGGAACTCCCCCGCCCCGCCAGCGTGAAGGACAAGTACGGCAGCCTCACCCTGTCCTTTGAGCAAAAGGACTCCGTGGTCACCCTGCGCAGGCGCCTCGTCCTGAACCGCACTCTGGTCCCCGTGAACGAGTTCCTCGTGCTAAGGAAGTTCATGGCCGACCTCGCCCGCTCCGACCGCAGTTCCGTGTTGCTACGGCTTGCCGCGCCCGCGGCGGCCAAATAGCTTGCGCCCATGAATCGACATCAGGACGCCGACCAACACGACTACTCCTTTGCCTCGGACAACACCTCGGGTGTCTGTCCCGAGGCCCTGGCAGCCCTCTGCGCGGCCAACGAGGGCTGTGTGCCCTCGTATGGCAACGACGACTACACACGCAAGGCCTGCGACCTGATCCGCGGCATCTTCGAGAAGCCCGACGCGGAGGTCTTCTTCGTGTTCAACGGCACCTCCTCCAACAGCCTGGCCCTCGCCTCGCTGTGCCAGAGCTACCACAGCGTCATCTGCCACGAGGCGGCGCACGTGGAGACCGACGAATGCGGCGCTCCCGAGTTCTTCTCGAACGGCACCAAGCTGCTGGTCTCGCAGGGCAATGACGGCAAGCTCCAGCCCGAGGCGGTCGAGCGCCTCATCACGCGCCGAAACTACATCCATTTTCCGAAGCCGCGCGTGCTCTCCCTCACGCAGTCCACGGAATGGGGCACGGTGTACACCATCGAGGAGCTGCGCGCCCTCACCTTCGTTGCCAAGCGCCACGGCCTCGCCGTGCACATGGACGGCGCCCGCTTCTCCAACGCCGCAGCCGCGCTGCAGGATTCCTGTGGCGCGAGCCCCGCGGACATCACCTGGCGCTCGGGCATCGACGTGCTCTGCTTCGGCGGCACGAAGAATGGGATGATGACAACCGAGGCCGTCGTGTTCTTCAATCCGCAGCTTGCTCGCGAGTTTGACTTCCGCTGCAAGCAGGCCGGCCAGCTCGCCTCCAAGATGCGCCTTCACGGCGCACAATGGGTCGGCATGCTGGAGTCCGGGGCCTGGCTGCGCCACGCCGCCCACGCCAACGCCATGAACAGGCGCCTCGCCGCAGGCCTGCGCGCCATCCCCGGCGTGGGCCTCCAGGTGGCCCCCGAGGTCAACGCCTGCTTCGCCGAGTTCCCCAAGGCCACCGCAGACGCCCTCCTGAAAAAGGGCTGGCACTTCTACAGCTTCATCGGCGCGAGCGGCTACCGGCTCATGTCCTCCTGGGCCACGCGCCCGGAGACCATCTACCGCTTCCTGGCGGACCTGCGCGCCCACATGCCTTCCTGAGGCCCTCCCGCCGCCCGGACCGGCGGCGCTGGCGGGCCCCTGTATCCAATCGCACACTACCATTCCCGCCAGCCTTTCCCCCTTAAATCCCCGCCGCCCCCACCCCGGCGCTCGCAGCCCCCTGCCTGCATCCCTGCAACCGGCGCCCCGTCGGACTCGGCGGGGCGCCGTGGGGCCGGGTGGCGCAAATCCCCTCACCCCATGCCCCCCTCCGCGCCCGCAGCCTTCTCCTCCCCCTGCAGCCTGCTGCTGCTGCTGCTCGGCTCCCTCCTCTGCCTTGCCGCCGCTCCGGCCCCCTCCTGGCCCCCCATCGACCCCGCTGACCTGGCCTCGAAGGGGAATCCCCAATACCCCAACGCGCCGGCGGAGATCCTGCTGTTCCGCGAGACCTACGGCGACAAGGACTGGACCACCGAAAGGCGCTTCAAGCTCTACCATGCCACCCCCGAGCTCGTGAACGGCCTGCTCCGTATTACCTTTCCGGATACCCAGCGCATCGCCGACCTGTCGGCACGCGTCGTGAAACCTGACGGAAGCGCCACGGAATACACCGCGGCCAACTTCGTGGAGGGCGTCGCCCTGAAGACGGAGGACGGCAAGATGCGCCAGCTCTCCGCAGCGCTGCCCGCCCTGGGCGATGGGGACATCGTCGACATCCGCTGGAGGCGCAGGGATTACGACGCCTACCGCAACATCATACGCATCTTCCAGGAGACCGTGCCCATTCGGGAGTTTGTGCTCGAGCTGGACATCCACCACCACGAGTTCAACGCCGCCCTGATCAACGTGAAGGACCAGTCCGCGACCCAGCTGAGCCGCCTCGCCAGGCGACTGGTCGCCAGGAACCTGCCTCCCGTGGAGCAGGAGCCGCTGGCGCCCTCGCGAATGGACACCCAGGCCTGCTACGTGGTACTCTTCGCGCCCCCCTATTACCTTTACGGGAAGACCGAGGACTGCTGGACGAGCCTGGGCACCGTCACGCATGAACGCTTCCTGACGCTGTCGCGTCCCAATGCGGAGATGAAGGCCCGCGCCGCAGCGCTCGTGGCCGGAGCGGGTGGCGCCGAGGCCAAGCTCGCCCGCCTGTATGAATTCTGCCGCACCGGCATCACCAACCTCAGCTACCAGAAGACCGCGGAGCTTGTGAGGCGCAGGGAGAAGCGCGACCGCGACTTCTCCTGGGACTGCAGGGACACCCTGGCGAAAAAACTGGGCTACACCGATGACATCACCTGCCTCTTTGGAGCCCTCGCCAAGGCGGCTGGTTTCGAGGCAAGACTCTGCAGGGGCGCCTCCCGCAAAGTCACCCTCGATGTCACCCATGGCACCGGATACTTCTTTCTGGAAAACCTGTTTGTCGCAGTGAAGGTTGGCCAGGAATGGAAGCTGTATGCCCCGGGCGAGCTGTTTGTGCCGGCGGGAATGCTCCCCTCGGACTATGAGTACATCCCTTACCTGCGTTGCGAGGAGAAGGGACGGGAGATGAACACCACGCCCGCCGCCCCTGCGTCCGCCACCCAGGTCGTCCGCAAGGCGCGTCTCACCCTTGCACCGGACGGCACCCTCGAGGGCGAGGTGGAGATCACGAGCACGGGGCATGCCGCGATCGAGCAGAAGGAGGCCGCCTGGTACAGCACCCAGGAGGAGGTCGACACGCGCTATCGCGAGGCGGTGACGGGCAATCTTCCCAACGCCGAAATCACCGGACTTGCCTGGACCCACCTGGGTGACACCGCCTTTCCCCTGGTCACCCGACACCACGTCAGGATCCCCGGTTATGCCGAACAACTGGGCGACAACCTGGTGCTTGCCCCAAATCTTTTCGAGCGCGGCGGGGCCCCGCTTTTCACTGCGGCCACACGCACGCACAAGATTGTCTTCCCTTATGCCAAGACCCTCCTGGATGACATCGAGATCCTGCTGCCCGAGGGCTACCATCTCGACGCCCAGGCCGCCCCGGGCACGGTCGACGCGGGCGTGCCCGTCCTGCAGGCGACCTATTCCGTCTCCTTCCGGAAAAGCACGCGCA